>DUUU01000591.1 GCA_012841485.1 Armatimonadota bacterium | reverse complement strand
GGCGCAGCGGGTCCACATAGCGCGCCAGCTTCCAGAGGTTGCGCAGCGTCTGGTGGGGCCAGTAGCGACGCCACTCCGTGTAGCGATTCTCGATGAAGAGCGGCCCCACGTGCATCATCCCCCAGTAGCCAGGCCGGACCGCGGCGGTGACATCCAGGTCAAAGACCACTTCGCCACGCGTCTCCTCCAGCACGCGGTCGAAGAAGCGGCGCAGGTTGGTCTCCGCGGCCTTACTCTCCATCCTCACGCCGTCAATCTTGAAGGTGCGTATCCCATGCGCCCGGTGCAGCTCCAGAACGCGCGCGGCGTCCCGCTCCCAGTTGGCATAGTCATCCGCGGGATCAGGCGCGTACCAGAGTCCGAACTGTATCCCCTGTTCCCGAGCCGCGGCGATGATCGGCTCCAGGCCGTTCGGGAAACGTTCGGCGTGCGGCTGCCAAAACTCCGGGTCTGCCGCCCAGAAGCCGCCCCAGACCCCACCCGCCTGCGCGGAGTTGGACGTCCGGCCCTTCTGCCAGCCATCATCGATCTGAATGACATCTACGCCGAGGGCCGCCGCCGCGCCCACTTCCTGCCGCATGAACTCCTCGCAGACGCGCGAGTCTTGCGAGCGGTCGCCCCAGGTGTTGCTCAACAGGAGGCCATCGCGCGCGGGGTTGAAGGCGCGGATCTGGCGCTGATAGGCCTGCAACGCCTCCGTCCGCCCTGTAGCTCCGCCCCGGTAGACCAGGATGATACAGGGGTAGCCCTCGCCGCCGCCGGGCCCGGCCCCGTGTCCGAGGAAGTGAAACACGCGGCCGGCGCCGTTGACGCGCAGATCCGGCCCCGCGTGCATGGGGCGGGCATGTGGCAGGGGGGCCTGCTTCAAGAAGAGCAGGCCATCGCCCGAGAAGAGCTCTTCGATGGCGAAGAGGTTCCCGCTCAGCTCCAGCCGGAGCTCGTTCGGGTGGAGCAGCCACTCACTCTCGAAGAGGAGCTCGTTTCGGATATCGGTCTGATCCAGAAGCGTCACCTGAGTGAGACGCAGATGCGCCGGCGAGAGCGCGAGTTGCTCCAGAACGTCCACCCGACCGGCGGGCGTGCCTGCCTCCTGCGCCGGGGCCTCGATGCCCGTCGATGGCGGTCCCTCGCCCGAGGCGGGGCCAGAGCGCGCCTCTTCGGCGGGCGTCTTGACCGAATCCGCGTGAAGCTGGATCTGGATGCCCGGCGCGTCATCGAAGAGCTGGAGGCAGGTGCGCAACGCGAGCGTGGGACCGGTGGAGACGACCTCCACCCGGAGCGCGGGGGCCTCGGTCGGGCCGAAGACGCCGTGGCCGGCCGTCACGCGAATCACGCGCGGCTCCTCCGGAAGCGGCACCTCCGGGCAAGGCGCCGGGTGCTCTGCAGGGCGCACCAGCCATTCCCGGCCGGAAGCCCGGTCCTTGATCGAGAGCGGATAGAGGAGCCCGTTGGCCACGCGCCATCGCCGCTCGATCCGGGCGTTGGCGAGCGCCAGCTCCTCTCCGGTCCATTCGACGGTACAGGGGCCGAAGGCCACCGGGCCTGGCCGTGGTGAGAGCGTGATGAGTGTCATATGGGAGGGATTCGCCCCTGGCCGCGCCACCCCTTCCCGTCTCTAGAACCCGGCGGCGCGTAGCGGGGGGCTCTATGGTTTTGGCACGGTCGCTTGCACCCCGCCGGCGTCGACACCACGGATGAAGGGGCGGATGTGGAGGGGAGAGTGCTTTCCACGTGGCTCTCTCAGAAGAGCCCCAAGGGGTCCGGCATTCCAGCATCCGGGGAGGACCCGGACGGCCGCCCTCGCGTGCGATTCTCCAGCCGGGGGCAGGATGCTCCTCCGCCGCGGCGAAATGCTACAACAGGCTGTTCGCAAGGATCCTTGGGCAGAGCAGAGACTCCGAGATAAGGAATCTGAAGCCTCGAAGGTGGCGCGCAATCCGGCGTGCGGAAATACCCCCCGCGCTGCTTGTGAGCGAAGCCCTGCCAGGCTAGGCCAACCTGCACGCGCAGGCAACCCAGGCAGGCAAGGGCTGGGACGGGATAGATCCGACGGAATCCCGGGGCACGGCCTGGGAGGGGGAGCCCGAAGGGCTTTGCCGGGAAGCAGTACGGAGCTTCAGCTCCGCGCCCGCGGGTGTGCAGGAGCCCCTCGTGTATCCCGCGGGCGGCACCCTCCATCCGTGTCCTTATCTCGGAAGCCCAAGTACAGAGAGGTCGCCGTGTTCGTACACCGCTTGTTGAGCGCGCTCGTGGGCATTCCCGTGGGGATCTTCCTGGTTTGGCAGGGAGGGCTCTGGCTCGCCGGCTTCGTCGTGATCCTGGGCGTGATTGCCTTCCAGGAGTACCACGCCACCTTGCGCATCCGGAGGATCGAGGTGCTCCGCGAGATTGGATTCCCCGCGTGCGCGGCGCTCATTTTGGGCGCCTACTTCTTGGGCGGCCCAGAGCTGCTCCTCTTCACGCAAGGGGTGCTGGCGCTCGCGGTAGTCAGCAGCCTGGCGTTCCACCTCTTCGCCCCGGTAGAAGGCTCGCGCACGATGAGCGCCGCGGCAACGCTGCTCGGCGTTGTCTACATCGGCTTCCTCTTCACCTTCACCGTGATCGTCCGCGAGATGGTCGGCCCGACGCGAACCGGACTCCCCTTCGGCCTGCACCTCTTCCTGCTGGGGTGGGCGGCCACGATGGCAGCCGATACGGGCGCCTACGCGGTAGGCAAGGCGCTCGGCAGGCGAAAACTCTGTCCGGAGGTGAGCCCGGGCAAGACGGTAGAGGGCGCCCTCGGTGGCATCCTGGGATCGATGGCGCTCGCACTGCCGCTCGGGATCTGGGCTGGCTTTCCCGCCGGCCACGCCCTCGCCCTCGGCGCGCTCATCGCTATCGCCGGGCTCATCGGTGACCTGAGCAAGTCGATCATCAAGCGTGACGTCGGCGTCAAGGATTTCGGCACGCTCATCCCCGGCCACGGCGGCGTGCTCGACCGCTTTGATAGCCTTCTCGTCAGCATGCCGGTCGCCTACTTCTACGCCATCGCGTTCCTCCAGTGAGGCCCCCCCCACACGCCTGCAGTGGAACGGTTCCCACCTTCCTTCCGTCGCGTATCTGGTAGTAACCAGGGAGGAAATGGCCGCAGAAACCCGAAAGGAGGGGGCGACGCCGCGCATCCGGCGGGGCATATCGCCACCCGGGAAAGGGGTGCATCGCTATGCGACGACTACTTCAGCTGCCCTGCATCAGCGTTGCCACGCTGCTTCTCTTCTGCTCTCTCCCGGCCCCCGCGGCCGGTCTCTCTGTGGAGTGGAAGAAGGTGAGCGCGGCAGGAAAGAGCTTTGGCGTGCGCGTGGTGCGCGTGCCGCGCGAGGGCTACCGGGTCAAGATCGGTCTGGCGAACGGTCGCGTGGGTAGCACGGCGTCGCTGGCATCGATCGCCCAAAGCCATGGCGCGGTCGCCGCGATCAACGGCTGCTTCTTCAGCGCCTACACCAGGGACGCAATCAAGCCGCCCTGGCACCACGTGATCACCGAGGGCCAGCTCGTTCATCACGGGCAGACCGGCACCACCCTCGGTTTCGATGCCCAGGGCAACTACCGCATGGAACGCCTGCAGATCCGCATCACAGGGACTGTGGGCCCAGAGCAGGAGCGCCCGAGCAACTGGTATGCCTACCGCGTCAACTTCCCTCCCGGCGCCAGCGGCGCCATCCTCTTCAACCGCTACTGGGCCGGCGCCAAGACACCAGCGGGCGGCAAGCAGACCATCGTCCAGAACGGGGTCGTGCGCTCGGTTGGCTCCGGCGGCCTGCCGATCCCGCGTGATGGCTACGCGCTCTCCTTTGTCGGGGGCGATGCGCACCTCGGAAACCACTTCCAGCCGGGGCACCGGGTGACGATGCAGATCGACTACGGCTCGCGCGACGAGGAGTTTTGGCAGAGTGTTCAGGAAGGGCTTGGCTGTGGGCCGCGGCTGGTCGCTGAGGGCCGCGTCGCCTACGATCCGAAGGCAGAGGGCTTCAACGATCCCAAGATCCTCAGCCTCGCGGGGGCACGCAGCGCGGTGGGGATCCGGCGCGATGGCACGCTCCTGCTGGTCACCTGCTCCGCCACGGTCCGGCAGCTTGCCGACATCATGAAGGCGCTCGGCGCCTACGATGCCATGAACCTGGACGGCGGCGCGTCGAGCGGGCTCTGGGTGCAGGGGAAGTACCTCGTCCGGCCCGGCCGGAACATCAGCAACGCGATCCTCATCCTCAAGAGGTGACCGCCGGGGAGAGAGGCATGGCGTCTGGCCTGCCCACGCGGGTGGCAGGCATCTCCCCCTCTTGCCGCGCGCGTGCCCGAACTACTCCGCCGCCGGCCTGAACCACCCGGTCGCCGCGGGATCCACCTCGATACGCGGCTGCTCCAGGCGCTTGATCCCTTCCGCGGCGAGGGTGTTGCTTCCATCCAGCTCCAGGGCACGGCGGTACTGCGCCAGCGCCTCGTCACGCTTCCCGAGCTTCTCGTAGGCGGACGCCAGCTGAACGCGCAACTGCGGGTCGAGCGGGTGCTCCGTGACGAGCCGGCGGTAGATCGGAACGGAGTCGCCGGGGCGCCCGCTATCCTCGTGGAGGCCAGCAATAGCGACCACAAGGCCCATGCTGGCTGGATACTCCTTCGAAAGCGCCTCAAGCGCCTCAAGCGCTTCCTTGCGCGACGCTTCGTCGGTCGAGGCACTGCGCAAGCCGGCCACCGCCTCTACCCCGACGCGGTCACCCGCGGCCAGGGTGGCCTGGGCCTGCATGACCCACGCCGGGTCAAGGCCACTCGCGCGCTCGCGCCGACTGGCTTCACGGCGGGTCGCATTGTTGCGGACTACGGCGGCGCGCAAGGCCTCCAGGTAGTGCTTGCGCGCCTCGGCGGCACTCTCCTCGGGCAGGCTCTTCGCCAGCGCGAGATGCGCCTCGGGGAGGGAGGCATCTCGTGCCACGGCTTTGCGGCTGCTTTCCAACGCCTGGTCCGGCTCGCCTTTCTCCAGGTGGACCATCGCCGCGTGAGCGAGAGGGTAGGCGCTCGTCGGGGCCAGCTCTGCCAGGCGGGCATAGGTCTGGAGGGCGCCCTCCCAGTCCTTGTTGCGCTCCTGGGCGCGTCCCAGCGCCTTCCAGGCGTCCCAATGCTTCGGGTTCTTGGAGACGACTTTCTGGAACTCGCCGATGGCGCTGTCCAGGTTCTCCTCTGCCATGTAGGTGCCGGCAATCGCCATGTGCGCGTCGAGGTTGGTCCAATCGAGGTCCAGGAGGCGCGTGTATTGCTTCCGGGCCTCGGGCCACTTCTTCTCATGCTCGTAGACCGCGGCCAGACGCGCCAGTGCTCCCTGGTTGCGAGGGCTCTTCTTCAGCACGGCCTCATAGAGAGAACGCGCCTGATCAAACCGCCCCTGGCGCGCGTGGAGCGCCGCCAGGGAGTCGCGCACGGGGGTTGCATCCGGCGCCTTCATCAAGAACGCGGTGTAGAGCGCGACGGCCTCCGCCTCCTTTTTCTGTGTCTCCAGCAGGTGACCCAGGGCGAGGGCAATCTCCGGCTCTTTCGGGGCGAGCGCCTGTGCCTGGCGATAGGCGGCGATGGCCTCCTTGGGGCGCGATGCGCTCTCCAGCAGGTCGCCCAGCAGCGCGTGAAGCAGCGGCTGCTTCGGCGAGGCTCGGAGCGCGCGCCGGAGCACCTTCTCGGCATCGCCGGTGCGCCCGCGCTCGCGTAGCAGCATGGTGAGGCTCTTGGCGGCCTCAAGATTGGCCGGCTCCGCCGTGAACGCGGCACGGAAGCACTTCTCCGCGTCAGCAAGACGCTTCTGCTGGTAGCGGATCATCCCCAGCGCCATATTCGCTGGCACATGCCCGGGCTTCGCTTTCAGGATGGCGGCGAGCTGTGCCGCGGCGTTGTCCGGCTGCTTCGCCTCGTGCAGCAGGTTCGCGAGCGCCCAGCGGGCTTCCAGGTTGCCCGGCTCGAGCGCCACCAGCCGCCCGAGAGAGCGCGCCGCCTCGGCATGCTTGCCCTGGGCCAGATAGATGCGCGCCAATGCCCGATGCGCCTCCGGATCACCCGGCTTCGCGGCGGCAACGCGCTCGAAGGCCTCCCGAGCGCCCGCAATGTCGCCGGTCATCAGCAGCACCTGGGCAAGTTGCGCACGCGCACGCACGTCGTTGGGGTGCTTGCGTACCGCCTCGCGAAGCGCCTTCAGATCCGGCGCGCTTCCGGGCCCGACTCCCTGTGCCTGGAGCACGGCGGCGATGTTCGGGTCCAGCTTCGCGGCGCGCTCCACGGCGGCCCGAGCGCGCGCGGCATCTCCGAGTTGCGTGTAGCCCTGGGCCAGGAGCGCCTGTAGCCCAGCGTCCTTGGGGTCGATCTTCGCGGCACGCTCAATCGCCTGCACGGCGTCGCGGGTGCGCTTCATCCCCTGATAGACGGCCGCCAGGTTCGTCCAGATCTCCTTGTTCTCCGGTTGAAGCTTTCCGGCGGTCTTGAGCGCCGACGCGGCCTCGGCAAGCCGGCCCGCCTGGGCTTCAGCCATCCCGAGGTAGAACCACGGCGCGGCCTCCTCGGGTGCCGATTGCGTCAGCGCCTTGAACTCGGCGGCCGCCTCCTTGAACTTCTTCTGCTCGAGGAGCCTCATGCCGTTCTCGAGCTGGTCGCGCGTCAGATCCTCCAGGAGACTGGTGCCCGTGCCCGGATTGGCCGCCTCGGCGACGCGCGTCATATTGGGTGCCGGCACGGGCGGCTTCTCCCCGGCGCTGGGCTTCCGGCAGCCCGCCAGCCAGAGCGATCCGCCCCCGATGCCGGCGGCCAAAGCCACCGCCAGCGCGCCTGTCCGGGTCCACTTCAGCTTCAACAGCGTTCTCCCCACCCCAGCTTCTCCCGCAGCTTGCGGAAGAAGTCTCCCGTGTCCGGCGCAATCAGCCGGGCACGGAAAGGCGCCTGACTCACGACCACGCGCTCATCGGGCGCGAGCGGCACTCCCGTCTGGCCATCGACGGTCACCACGACCTCCGAGTCCGCCGTATTCTCCACCTTGAGCTCGACGGTCGACTCGCCCGGCAACACCAGCGGGCGGAGGGTGAGGCCATGGGGGCAGATCGGGGTGAGCATCAGCACCTCGACCTCCGGGTGCGCCAGCGGTCCCCCGGCAGAGAGGGAGTAGGCGGTCGAGCCGGTCGGCGTCGAGACGATGACGCCATCGGCGGCGTACGCGGTGACGTAGTGGCCGTCCACGAACGCGCGAAGGTGCAGGAGCCGGGCCAAAGTGCCCTTTGCCACCACGGCGTCGTTGAGGGCGATGAACCGTTGGGGCGCCCGGCCAGGGCCCTCGATGGCCACCTGGAGCATCATCCGCTCGGCAACGCCGTAATCGCCGGCAAGTATCCGCTCAACACACTCGCGGGCTTGATCCGGCTGGCACTCGGCGAGGAAGCCGAAGCCGCCTAGCTGCACGCTGAGCATCGGCTGGCCCGCGGGCGCGGCGATGCGCGCCGTGGCGAGGAGGGTTCCATCGCCCCCAAGCACCACGAGCGCATCACCGAACAACCGCTTGGGAGGCGGACCGCCCTCATGCGCGCGCCACTGCTGGTCCGCCCCCACCTCCTGGCGAAGGTGGATTACCTGCGAGGGAACCCCCTGCTCCGTCAGCCAGAGATGGAGTTCCTCTCCCAGGGAGACCGCCGCCGGCTTCTCCTCGTTGACAACGATCCCGAGCGAACGAACCGGCTCACCGCCGGAAGTGTCGCTACCACTCATTGCACCCCCAGGCGGTCCAGGTTCTTCCGAGCATCCTCGTAGGAGGGATCGACGGACAAGGCGCGCTTGTACATATCACGTGCCTTATCTGTCTGGCCCTTCTCCTCGTACATCGCGCCCAGGTTGTTGACGGCGGGCGCGTACTTTGGGTTGATGGTGAGCGCCTTGTTGAAGGCCTGGATCGCCTCGTCAATCTTGCCCGTGCGCCACAGGATGAAACCGAGGGCGTTGTGGGCTTCCATGCTGCGCGCGTCGATACCAATCACCTCGCGATAGAGGGTTTCGGCGCGCTCCAGATCATTGGCGTTGAGGGCGTGACTGGCCAACGCCAGGCGCGCCTTCGTGTTTCGCGGTTCCAGCTCCACTACCTTGCGCCACGCAGCGACCGCCTCATCGTTCTTCCCCATCGTGGTGTAGACCGTCGCCAGATTGGCGTGTGCCGTCACGAAGCGCGTGTCCGCCGTCGCGGCCTTGGCAAAGGCATCCACCGCTTCTTCATACTTCTTGGTATGGTGGTACACGCAGCCCAGGTTGTTCAGGGTGCTGGCATCATTCGGCCGAATCCCAAGCGCCTTGGTGTAGGCGGCAATCGCCGGCTCGTAAGCCCCCGTCTTAAAGTAGAGGATCCCCAGGCGATAGTGCGGGTCGAACTCCTCCGGCTTCAGGCGTGCCGCCGCGGAGTACATCGAGATCGCCTCGGTGAGGAGGTTGCCCTCGGAGTAGAGATCGGCGAGCGCCAGATGCGCCAGGTAATCCGACTGCCGCAGCGAGACCGCCTTCTTCAACGCCGAAATGGCATTCTGGCGCGCCTCGGTCGTACCATTGATGGCTAGAAGCTCGCGGTGCGCGAGCGCAAGGTTCAGCCAGTAGGTGCCATTGGAGGGATCGGCCTGCGTCGCCGCGCGATACTCATCGGCTGCCTGGCCGTAGAGGCGTGTTCCGAGATTGAGCGAGCGCTCTGCCTTCTCCTTGTCATTGGCAGCCTCGAACCGGTCGCGCGCCGCCACGTAGGTCTGCGCCATGCGGGCATAGGCCAGCCCAAGGTTGTTGTGCGCCTCGGCACTGTTAGGCTGAAGGCTCAGCGCCTGCTTGAATGCCTTGATCGCATTCTCTACGGACGAGCCTTTGCCCAGCGCGATATAGGCATTGCCCAGGTTGTAGTGGGCATCGTAGTAGTCCTCTTTGATCTTTAGCGCCGCCTGGTAGGCCTCAATCGCCTTCTCCACCTGGCCGGTCTCCATGTAGGCATTGCCCAGGTTGTTCAGAGCGTCCTCGGCGCGAGGATTCAGCTCGGTCGCCTTTTTCAGGCAGGCGATGGCGTCGCTGGCCTTGCCGGTCTTCAGGTAGAGGTACCCCAGCCAGCTCATGCTACGCGAGTCACGCGGGTCGTCGGCCACTGCCTTCTGGAAGTGGCCGATGGCAACTTCATGCTTGCCCTGACGCGCCGCTTCCACCCCCAGGTTGAAAGGGCTCTCCTGGGCGAGTGCGGGGACTAGGAACAGGCACATCACAACAGAGAGCAGCCACGCCTTCATCACAACCACACCTCGCAATCCGAAAGGGTAATAAGATAGGCCAACTGGAGCCATTATATCAAAACGCTTGTGTGATGGCAAGGCGCATCGTGCCTCGCTCGGGCCCCTTGGCGCTGGACTTGCGCCGTCCCACGGTGGTATAATAGCGCCGCGACCAGACACAAAGCGAGGAAGAGCCGTGGATCTGCCGTACTTGAAGATATCCCGCCAGAAGAAGGTGGTACCGGACCACACCGTTTACCTTGTCTACGGACGAGAGGAGGTGCTGGTCGAAGATGTCGTCGCCAAGCTGGTGGCAGGCGCACGTGAGGCAGCCGGAGGCGACCCGGACGTGCAGGCGCTTCATGGCAGCGGCGCGAAATGCGACCAGGTGGCCGACGAGCTGGCCAACTTCTCGTTGATGGGCGCCGGCAAGGTGGTGATCCTGCGCGCCGCCCACCAGATGCGCGCGCCGGAACAGGCGCGCCTCGCCGCCCTCCTCCCGCGGATTGGCCCCGGCTCCTTGCTGATCCTGACCGCCGATGAGGCCTCTTACGACTCGCGGGCGCGCAAGAAGCGGATCCTGAGCGACAAACTGGAGACGGCGATCCGCGGAGTGGGAGTCCTCATCGAGGTGCCCGCTTTTCGCGAGCAGGATGCCGAGCGCTGGGTGGTGGCGGCAGCCAAGGAGGCCGGGGTCACGATGGAGCCGCGCGCCGCGGCGCAGATGGTGCTCCTCGCTGGCGCTGACCTCACCCGGCTGCGCAACGAACTGGAGAAGCTGATTGCCTACGCGGGCGCCACCAAATCGGTCAGCGTGGCAGACGTGAACCTCGTGGTCACCCGCTCGCCAGAGGCCACGGTCTTCGAGCTGATCGACGCCATCGGCGACCGGCGCCCGGATACGGCGCTGACGGCGCTCAAGGTGCTGCTCGACAGCGGCGAGGCCGAGCCGAAGATCCTGGCGCTGGTAGCCCGGCAGCTGCGTCTGATCTGGCAGACGAAGTACCTCGCCGAGCGCGGCTATCTGAAGCGCAGTGGCGCGCAGGTGCCGGCCGAGGTGGTGCGCGACGTGCTGCCCAAGGACCGCTCCGCGAGCGTGATGATCCAGGTGCAACGGCCCTTCCTACGCGAGAAGCTCCTGCGCCAGGCAGGCGCGTTCTCCTGGGACGCGCTGCATCGCGGACTGGAGCGCGTGCTGGCGGCGGATCTCGCCTTCAAAGGAATCGAGGGTGAGGTGGATAACCCTCGCCTCGTGCTGGAGATGCTGGTGCTGGAGCTGGCGAGCGGGCGCCGGCCCACCGGAGGGGCGTACAGAGAAAAAGCGCGCCCCCTCTCTCGGGAAGCGGCAGGCCGATGACAGCCCTGATGCCGCTGCGAGCGCGCGTTTCCCTCGGCCAGACCGGCCGCATGAAGTCAGGCCTCGGCGGCCTGGGCCTGGTGCTCCTTGTTGACCAGCTTCATCAAACGAGACTTGCGGCGCGCCGCGGCGTTCGGGTGGATGATCCCCTTCTGGGCGAGCTTGTCAATGGTGCTCTCGGTCGCCCGAATCTGCGCCTCATCCACGCTGTGCTCCATAATCGCCGCGCGGGTCTTCTTCACCATCGTCTTCATGCGCGACTTGTAGGACTGGTTGCGCTGCTGGCGCTGGCGCGAGCGCACAACATCCTTCTTAACGGATTTGATATTCGGCATTCGTTCGAGTCCTCCAGGCGATCTGCGTCGGTCTCCGTCCGCGGCGAGCGCGGCGTCACCGCGGCTATTCAAGATAACATGCCAACACGCCGGGCAGAGAACCGCCCGGGGGCGTACCTCGTGATTATAGCATGACCAGGCCAAGAATGCAACCACCCTCCACCCCTTCCAGCAGCGCCGAGCGCCGCACCATCGCCCGGGCCTCGCTCATCATGTTCGTGGCGCTCACCCTCGGGCGCATCCTCGGGTTTGTCCGAGATGCCACGATCACCCATCTCTACGGCCAGGGGAACCAGACCGACATCTTCAACATGGCGTTCTTCATCCCCGACCTGATCTTCATGCTGATCGCCGGGGGCGCGCTCACCGCGGCGTTCATCCCGGTCTTCACCGACTACCTGACGCGGAACGAGGAGGAGGAGGCGTGGCGCGTCTTCAGCATCCTCGCCACGGCGCTCACGCTGGTGGTCACCGGCGCCGTGATCGCGGCGGGCCTCTTTGCCGTGCCGCTGGCGCGCTGGCTTCTGGATGACCCGCGCTTCACCTCCGCGGATATCGAGCAGTGCGCCTACCTGATGCGCATCGTGCTCCCGGCGCAGATCTGCTTTCTCCTCGGGGGCCTGATGATGGGCGCCCAGCAGTCTCGCCAGCGTTTCCTGGCGCCGGCATTGGGCCCGGTGATCTATAACCTGTCGATCATTGTCGGGGGCGTTACCCTGTCGCCCCGGCTCGGCATCGCGGGCTTCTCGTGGGGCGCGCTGGGTGGCGCGGTGCTGGGCAACCTGTTGCTGCAGTATACCATGGTCCGGCGGATGGGCGTGCGCTACCGGCCGGCGCTCCATCTGAGCCATCCGGGAGTGCGCCGCGTGATCGGGATGATGGGAGCGGTGGTGCTGAGCCTCGCCCTCCCGCAGATCCTGACGGAGCTGAACCGCGCCTTCGGAGTGCGCATCTCGGATGGCGTTGCCTCCGCGCTGACCAACACCAACCGGCTGATGCAGGCGCCGCTCGCCATGTTCGGGCAATCGCTCGCCGTGGCCCTGCTGCCCACTCTCTCTGCCTACGCGGCCGCGCGCAGAGTGACGGAGTTCCGCGAGACGCTCAGCCGGTCGTTGCGCGCCATCCTCTTCACCACGATTCCGATCTCGGCGCTGATGATCGCGTTGAGCGCGCCGCTCATCCGCATGGTCTTCGAGCACGGCGAGTTCACCGCCAGCGATACCGCCCTGGCCGCCCCCATACTGGCCGCCTACAGCATCGCCGTTCCAGCCTGGTCGGCGCAGGCGGTGGTGGCGCGCGCCTGCTTTGCCCTGGGCGATAACCGCACGCCGGTCTTCGCCGGGATCGGCGTGAGCCTCCTCTTCGTCCTCCTCAACCTGGCGCTGCGCGCTCCTTTCGGCGGACCGGGTCTCGCGGCGGCCACCTCGTTCTCGGGCCTCGTCCTCGCCGTGGTGATGGGAGGCGTTCTGCGCCGCCACCTGGGCGGGCTGGATGGCGGCGAGATTGCTCGCTCTGCGGGCAAGACGGCACTCGCCTCGCTCCCGGCCGCCGCGATAGCGTGGGGCATCGCAAGCGTTGTAGAAAGCTCTCTCGCCAGCCAGGCCGTTCCGTCGGCCCTGGTGGGGTTGCTCCAGTGCAGCCTGGGCGGTGGAGCCGGCCTGCTCCTTTTTGCCGCCGGTGCCGTGGCGCTGCGCATTCCGGAAGCGCACGGCGTCTGGCAGCAGATTTGCCGCAAGCTGCACCGCGCCTGAAACACACGCTCGCCATAGGCAGGCCTTGTCCCCGGGCGCTCCCCAGGCCCGCGGGCGATCCGCTTCCCCCTGCCTCCAGCAGGGCATTTCGCCGTTTTACGCCGGTCCGAACGGGGAACAAATCTCCTATACGAGTGGCGCGCCCCGGCCATCGTCAGCGCCGGAGAGGAGCGGTTCAACGATGAAGCACTACATGGTGATCGTGGAACACACTCCAGACGAGTGCTTGAGAACCATGGACGAGCTGGCCCACAACGCCCCGGAATTGCTGGAGCAGTTCTGGTTCGCGGGGGCAGCAGGCGAGCACAAGGGATGGGCAATCGTGGACGCCGATAGCGAACAGGACGCGCTGGAGAGACTTCCGCCCGCGCTGCGCGAGAACGCCGACGTCGTCCCCGTCCGTCACTACACAACGCATTCGGTGAGGGCATTGCACCGGATGGCGGCGTGAAGGCTGCGGCGTCTCCGGCACCACGGGCAGGGGACGCCGCCGGCATCCGGCGCCCAGGACGTCCCGGGAGGGAAGCTCATGGTAGACGTGGCAACGGAGGCGATGATCCATGCGCGTCTCGCTGAGAACCCCCGCCTCGACGCGGACGAGATCAAGGCATCCGTATACGGGCCCCGGGTTGTGCTGCGCGGAAGGGTGCGCACTCAGCGCGAGTGGGAAGAGGCGGAGGCCGCGGTGCGGCAGCTGCGTGGCGTCGAGCAGGTGGAAAACCGGTTGGTGGTAACGGGCGAGCCGATCTGAGACGGGGGCCGGCGCGAGAGCGAGGCAGGAAGGAGCGGCCATGGCGGGCAGCTACGTGGAGGCAATCGGACGGGCGGCGGAGGATGCCCAGAGCCTCGTGCGCTACCTGGATGGCCTGGATGAGCGCGGGCCAGCGACTCCCGCGGCAATCGGCCACGCGGCCGGATTGGCCGATGCCGTGGAACGCACCGTGTACCAGGCCATCCAGGAGGCGTATCCCGCCTGGTCGGCCAAAGCTGCGGCAGACCAGGCGCTGGAGAGCATCGATGCCTTCCGCGCCGCCGCGCAGGGCAATGATGTGGGGCTGATGCGCGCCGCCGCCCGCGCGGCACTCGACCACCTGAACCGTGCCCGGGAGCTCGACGAGCCAGCGCCATGAGCGGTCTATTGCGCAAGCAAGGAGGGTGAGCCATGAGCAGACGGGAGGAGATACCCCAGCCGCGTCGCCGCTGGCGCTTCGGGCCCAGCGGGCCAGAGGAGATCGCCCCGCCCCCCGCAAGTCCAGCGGAGGCACCCAGCTTCGACAGCGCCGCCATCATGCGCGAGGGGGAGGCGCACTTCACCCCCGGCCCCGATGTGGAGGAGGAGGCCTCCTGCAGACAAGAGGCGATTCTCCCTCCGGAGGAGAGTGGCACCAACGTGCAGTAGGCCACCTGGCACCGCGCTCCCCGGCCGGCGCTCGCTACCCGGGAGGCCAGCCAAACGCGCGCCCGCCCAGCACATGCAGGTGGAGGTGATCGACGCTCTGCCCGGCATCGCGGTTGATGTTGGCGACGACGCGGAAACCGCCTTCGGCGACGCCCTTCTCGCGCGCCACCTGGCACGCCACGCGCATCAGGTGGCCGCCGAGGGCCTCGTCCTCCTCGCCCACCCCAAGCAGGTTGGGGATATGCTTTCGGGGGATGACCAGGACGTGTACCGGCGCCTGCGGGTGCAGATCCTCGAAGGCGACCGCCTGCTCATCCTGGTAGACCACGCGCGCGGGGAGACTCCCCTCGGCAATGCGACAGAAGATGCATTCACCCATCACCTGAAACCCTCCCGAAAAGGCACCCCTCACGTGCCTCGCTCACCTCGACGTTCACCAACTCGCCCCGCGCCAGAGCGCGCTCGCTCATGAAGAGCACCCGCACATAGCTCTCAGTCAGGCCCTCGAATTGCCCCTCGGGGCCATTCTGCCCCTCGACCAGGACGGAAACCTTCCGCTTCACCCAGCGTGAGGCAAACGCCTGGCTCATCTCCTCGCCCAGCCGGATCAGCGCGCGGCTGCGCGCGTTGGCGATGGCACGAGGAACACGGTCGGGCAGGGTCGCCGCGTGAGTGAAGGGCCGAGGCGAGTACCGGAAGACGTGCATCCGGCTAAACTGCATCCGCTGGCAGAAATCGCGTGTCACCTCGAACTCGGCATCCGTCTCCCCCGGGAAGCCGACGATCACGTCAGTCGTGATCCCCGCGTCTGGCAACCGCTCGCGGATTCGGGCGACGAGGTCGGCAAACTGCGCGCTCGTTCCCGCCCGACGCATTCGCCGGCGCAGGCCATCATCCCCACTCTGGAGCGGGAGGTGGAAGTGCGCGCAAACCACCGGACCGCTTGCCACCAGGGCGATCAACTCCTCATCCACGTCCCACGGCTCGATGGAGCTGATGCGCACGCGCTTCAATCCGGGAACCGCGGCCACTGCGGCGACACACTCGGCCAGCTTCACCCGCGGGCGGAGATCCTTCCCGTACGAGCCGATGCAGGTGCCAGTGAGCACCACCTCGCGAAACCTGGCATCCGCGACGCGTCGCACTTCCTCGACCACCTCAGCCACGGGGCGACTGCGCGCCGGGCCGCGCGCGTGGGGCACCACGCAGTAGGCGCAGCGGTGGTTGCAGCCCTCCTGAATCTTCACCACGTGGCGCGTCCGCCCGATGGCGCTCACCCCGGTGAGCGCCGCCGTCGCGGGAACGGGCGTCGACTCTACCGGGCGACCTGCCGGCGCGCCCTCTTCAGCAAGCAGCGCGCGCACGCGCGCGACCAGGTCTCTCTTCAGATCGTTGCCGCCGACCAGACGCACGCCAGGAATGCCCGCCATCGGCTCGGGGTCGACCTGGGGGTAGCAGCCGGTGGCAATCACGAGCGCCTCGGGGTTGCGCGCCAGCGCCCGGCGCGAGGCGTTTCTCGCCTCGCGATCCGCCTCC
>DUUU01000590.1 GCA_012841485.1 Armatimonadota bacterium | reverse complement strand
GCGCGCGATCGGGCCGCATGAGTTCAGGAATTGGTTGCCGAGGTTCTGCTTCGCCGCAGCCACCTGACCCATGCCCTGGGTGATGCGGGCATATCGGAGGATGAACTCCGCCGGGTCCTGCAAGCCCCCCAACGTGTACGCGTCGCCCAACCAGCCGCCGCCCAGGTCCCCGATCTGCTGGTTGAGCTGGTTGTCGCGCGTCTGGATGACCTGCAGCCGGCGCAGATACTCGGCGACCAGGTTCCGCTCGCGCGGGTCCGGCCCGCGCGGCGTGGCCGGGCGGGGGCGCGGTGGCGTCGGGGCCGGCGGTCGGTTGCCCTGCACGGAGGGGCCAGTCGGAACCTGGCCCGGCGTGCTCGAGGTGACACTGGGGCTTTTCGGGGTCTCTCCCGGCTCTCTGCCGGTGACAGAGCGCCCGGCAGGAAGATTGCCTGGCTGACCCGCGTGAAGCGAGGGCGCGGGGGGGACCTCGCCGGATCGGCCGCCGGTCACCGGCGGGGCGCTCGGGGCAGAGGAGGGTGGATGCGCGGTGACTGCGGGCGCCGATGGCTGATTTCCCGGAGTTCCAGCAGCCACAGATCGGCCTGATGGCACGTTGCCCGGCGTACCCGCGGTCACGCTCGCTCCAGGGGGCAATGAGCCGGGGGTGCCTGCCGTCACGGCGGCGCCTCCCTGGGCGGGATGCATGCTGCCGGGGCTCTGCGCGCTGGCTACTCCTTGGCCTGGCGCAGGACCGGGGATCCCGGTGGTGATGCCGCCCGCCGGGGTGTTCGCTGAGACGTGGCCGGGGGTATTCCCCGGCATCGCGCGCGGATGGCCGGCAATCACTCCAGGCATGGGCGCGCCGGGTGACGCGCCTTGAACGTCTCGCGCGCCGGCTGCCTGATGGCCCGGATCCCAGGAGCCGGGAAGGGGAGGCAGCGTTCCGGGCGCGCCGGGGACCTCGCCCGGGCGCACTGCGGCCGCCTGGGTGGAACGCTCGGGGGAACGGCCGGTCAGGGTAGAGCGCGCCACTCCCCAGCGCATGGCGGCGGCCACCGTGAGCAGGCCCACGATCAGTACGGCCACCACGGCGGCGACAAACGGCAGGCGCGACGCGCGTGGAGCGGGAGGAGGCGAGAGGGAGCGCGCGGCCGGGATCCCTCCGCAGTAGGCGCAGAAGCGCGCGTCCTCGGGGTTCTGTTTGCCGCACTGCGTGCAGATCATCTTCTTCCCTGCCTTCTCCCGCGAGCGGGTTCGGAGCCGGGCAAGCCAAAGCGCCTGCTGATCGCGCATCCCCCTTCCCGGCGAAGGGGCTACACCAGCTGGATCTCTCGCCGGGCAAACTCTTCCCGGATCTCCTCGCGCAGGCGCATCAGTACCCGCTCCTGATAGGGGGCCACCGCCCGATAGCGGATGCGCACCGTCATTTGGGTGGCCGTCATGGCGGTCAATCCATCCATATGGGGCCGCTCCAGAAGGCTTTCGCCAAACTTGCGCTCCAGGCGCTCGCCCACCGCGTCGATGGCGGCGCGCAACTGATCGAGATCCTGTGACGCCAGAACTGGCAGATCGAGGAAAAGGTTCACCGGGCCCATCGAGTGGTTGCAGACCATCGATATGTCGCCGTTCGAGAAGATGTAGACCTTTCCCGTATCATCCCGGATGCGTGTCGTGCGCATCCCAATGTCCTCGATCACCCCCGAGACGCCGCTGATGGTGACGTAATCACCCACGTCCAACTGGTTCTCTGCCAGGAGCAGGAAGCCGGTGGTCACATCGCGCACCAGTTTTTGAGAGCCAAAGCCCACGGCGAGGCCGATCACGCTGGCACTGGCCAGCACGGGAGTCGTGTCTACCCCGAACGCCTTGAGCGCCATCAGGACGATGATGAAGGTGAGCACATAGTTGCCCGTGCTGCGGATCACGCCCGCCAGCGTCTTCACCCGGGCCGCCCGATCCTTCTGATCTCGCGCGAACTCCTTTGCTATGAGTGGGACGATGATGCGGCCCACAATGTTGTTCAAGAAGTAGCGGAGCAAGATGTAGACGACAAGCAGCCTCGCCACGGCGAGCATGGGGCCATCGGGCGTCTCGGGTGAAGAGGATATGAGCTCTTTCAGGATGTCAAGGAACCCCATCATCGCCTCCGGCAGCGGTCCAAAAAGTCGCAATGGCGGCAGTGATCGCCTTCGACGGGGTCATAGTGCGCCTCGTCGCGGATGCGCGTGAAGAGCGCGTCGATGCTCTCGGCGACCGGCTCCACCTCGTGGGCGGTGCGCACGGTGGAAACCTTGCTTCCAGTGCGCAGGTGGTGAATGCTGGCTTTCACCCGCGGGCATTGGAACGTGCGCACGCACAGGAGCTGGTAGATCGCCAGGGGCAAGTCGTCGGCCACCTCCTCCGGCGTGGGCAGGCGCTCGCCGCTCTTGTAGTCGATGACCTCCAGGCCGCCATCGGGAAGGGAGTCGAGGCGGTCAATCCGGCCGGTGAGCGCGTAATCGCCCATGTCGATGCGGAGCAACTTCTCGGT
>DUUU01000589.1 GCA_012841485.1 Armatimonadota bacterium | reverse complement strand
GGAAGCGCTCCAGAAGCGAGCCCTCGCCTGGGATGGCGGGCGCGGAGTAGTCAAGGCCGGTGGCGTAGAAGGTGAGCTCCATATCGCCGCGGGGCTCGCCCTCACGCGCAGCCGCGGTGATGGCATCCGGCGTGATCCAATCCGGCTGGGGTCCGGGCGGCCACGGCTCGAACCCGCCCGCCTGACGCACGCGCTCCGGCGTGCCGGTGTAGACGCCCAGCTCCGTGATCCGCGTGCCGCCGCCCGAATCGGTGAAGGTGAACTTCACGTAGCGCGCGACCACAGGCGGCTCGATGGGGATGAGCGTGCGGTCGCCGCGTACCTCGTTCGTACCGCCCACCCGGCGGTACGAGCTCTCCACGCCGGTCTCCGAGGCGAAGACCTCGCACCCGGTAGGGCAGCGGACGATGTCCTCGTAAGCGGTGCCGAAGCTCGCGGCGCGCACGCGCACCGGCTGCGCGAGCGTGACGATGATCACCTTCTCCAGATCCCGCGGCCCATGCCGGAAGATGAGCGCGCCCTTCGTCACGAAGGCATCCAGGCCCCACGGCTCCAGGAACTCCGTTTTCACGCCCGGGCTAAACCGCGCGCCCAGGCCCGGGCCCGCGTAGTTCCGGGTATCCTCGGGCGCATCAATGGGGGCGACCCCCGCGCCCTCGGCGTAACCACCTGCTGGTAAGAGCATCCACAGGATGCCGGCTGTCAGGATCCAAGCTACCCTCTTCATGCTTCTGCCGCTCCTGCTCGCTGTGCCACGCGGCATTCCCCGCGCATGAAGAATCGTTCGCCATTCGGAGCGCGCAACCCTGTCACGCCCGCGGGGCGGGGAGCGGACCGGGTCCGCCCCCCGCTTCTGCTCACTTGCTCGCGGCGATCTGCGCCCGGATCCGCGCCGCGGTCACCTCGCCCAGCTTCCGGGAGACGCTATGGCCCATCAGGGGCTCGTTGATGATCTGCTTCTTGCCGGGCCAGGCGTTGTAGGCAGCATAGACGCTCGTCGGCGCGCACGTGCCATCGATAAAGCCCACGCTAAAGACCGCCACGGCCTTGGCGCGCGTCGCGAAGTTGACGCAGTCGAAGTAGCGCGAGACTTCCATGATCTTCGGGTCGGGCTTCCCCGCTACATCGGCCAGACGGGGCCAACCGTTCGTGCGTCCGACCGCCTTGCCGGTGTGGTCGCAAATGGCGGGCACGCCGGCGGAGATGAGGGTAACGCGCGGGTCGAGGCCGGCGGCGGCAATCGATTGCCCACCACCCTGGCTGCTCCCCTGGACGACGAGCACCTTGCCGTCCCACTCCGGCTGGCTGGTCAGGAAATCGATGGCACGCTGCACGCGCAGGAACATGCCGAGGAAGTAACTCGTCTCGCGATCCTCGCGCCCGAAGTGCGGGTAGCCCTTCAGCTCGCCCGCCGACAGGGCGTCATAGAACTCCTTGGTCTGGCCATTGGGGATGCCGTGGGCGTTGATGTCCATCGCGATGGCCTGGTAGGTCTTCGCCAGGCTGGCGGGGCCGCCCAGGCTGGAGCTACGCACGCCCGCACCATGCACGGTGAGGATGGCGGGCAGGCTCTTTGCCGCCGCGCCCGCGGGCCGCGCGAAGTAGCCGCGCACCGGCCGCGGGGACACGCACGAGACCTCCACATCGAAGAGCTCGATCCCCTCCTGAGGCGACTTGACGGGCGTCAGCTTCGGCTGCATCGGCACGGCAGCCAACCTCGCCTTCTGCGCCGCCCAGAAGGCATCGAAATCGTCCGGCACCGGCATGCTCGGGGCAATCTTCAACGGGTCGAACCCCGCCCCGGCTACCGCGCGGATCACATCGCCTCCCTCCGTCTTGTAAGTGACGCGGCATAGAAGGAAGCCCGGCTCGCCCAGCTTTCCCTCGATGGTGCCGGCGCCCTCATCCAGCTTCAGCGCGCCTCGGTCGATGGGGGGCATCCCATCCTTATCCAGCTGGTAGGTGATCTCGGCGCCGGGCACGGCCTGGCCCTCCTTCTTGAGGGTGACGAGGAACTTCGCCGCCTCGCCAACGGTGTAGAGCGCCTCCGGCCGGTCGGTCACGACGGCCAGTTGGTAGGGCGAGGCCGGCTGTTGTTGGGCGATCGCTCCCGCGACCAGGTGCAACAGCAGGCCCAGAACGAGCCAGGGAACAAGTCTAGTTCGCATTCGTTATCTCCACTTCCGAACGTTACTCCACACGCGGATCCAGGAAGCGTTGCCGGCCATGGGGCCAGCCCGACCTCCCGGCGATCCGACAATTTCGGCCTGCTCACGCTCCATTCAGTATCAACAGGCCGTAGACTGGCACCTCCGGCACGCGGTAGACTGCCACGCCCCCGCGCATCCGGGGGGTGATCCGGCGCTCAATGCCCTCCGGTGTCCTGAAAACCGCCACGGGCGGGCGGGCGCCAGCGTTCAGGTAAAGATCGATGTCGCGCGCCGGGTTGACGCGCATCCGCCCCTCGAACTCCTCGGGCGTTGCCACGCGCTCGGGGTCCTCGCGCGGGCCCAGGCGCACCATCACCTCGCCCTGTTGCGTGCCAGGATCGGGCGAGAGATCCTCCTGTGTCCAGCTCTTCCCCCCGTCGCCGGACCACCAGCTGCGCCGCGACGTGGCATTGGTGTCCACGCGGAAGGCCACCCAGTCGGGATGGCTGTTCGGCTTGCCGGTCACCCGGAACACGATCTCGTTCTCCTCGCGGATCAGGCCCGGAGGCACGGGAAGGCCCTCGCCCGGCCCGTCATTTAGCCGGGAGCCGGGGATCGTGGCGATCTCTTGCCCGTTGAACGTCACCACCAGAGAGAAAGCATCGGTGGCCACCCCGCACGTGGCCGAGACGAACTTGAGATAGAGGTCTCGCGCCTTCGCGGGTTCCGGCACCCTCAGCACCTTGCGTATCCGGGCCGCGGGCGTCGAGAGGAAGGTGCGCGCCTCCGGCAGACCATCGTCGTCCTGAATATCAGCTGTGGGCGGAAGAGTGTAACTGAAGTCCGAGTTGACCAGGTGCGCCATGAGGCTCTTGCCATCGCGGCTGCGCAGGAGGTTGCAGAAGAGGCGCGGCGAGCGCGTCTCGGCTCTTTCGAGCGGGCCGGCCAGGCGCTGGAGCTCGGCCAGGAAGGTGCGCGCCGGCATCTCGTCGAGCGAGCGCGAGGGCAGCCACACGCGGCCCGCCCCTATCTCCGCCGGATCGGCCTCGGCCAGATGCCCCACCAGCGGCAGCCGCCCGGCAGGGTAGGCCCGGCCCAGCTCGTCTGCCTGCGCCAACGAGCCCAACTGTACCAACGCCCCGCCCCGCTTCAGCCACTCTTCCAGAGCCTGGCATCGCTCCCGGTTGAGGCAATAGACTTCCGGCAGGATCAACAGCCGGTAGTGACGCAGTTGCTCCGGCTCCAGGTCCTCCTCGACGAGCACCTCATACGGCACGCCGGCCCTCTCCAGGGCCCGCGTGGCCTGCTGCAAAGCGGTCCGCGTGTTGCGCCGGCCCAGCTCCGTGACCACCGCGTGAACAACTGCGACCCGCGCCGCCGGCTGCGCCCGGTCAAAAAGCGGCAGGTGGCGCTGATGGAACGCGCTGTACTGGTGGATCGCCTCGCGGTTCTGCACCTGGTAGGGCGCGTCGTTCGCCGTGATCTTCTGCTCGCGCAGGGCGAATGAGACGCAATTCGTGCCGTTCGTTGCCATCGCCTCGGCCAGGGCGAGCTTGTGCTCCTCGGGGTAGACAAACGCCTCGAGGATGCCCATCTCATGCTTCTCGTCCAGGGCGAGCGCGCGCTGTCGGCGCAGTCCCTGCGGGAGCCCGAGCAGCTGGCCCACCGTCTTGCCATGCGACGCAGCGAGGCCCAGCTTATACTTCAGCACGGTGCTCTCGAACGGCGGAAACGTGAAACCCTCCTCGATGAAGACCAGGTCGGTCGCGCCCCGGTTGACGAGATAGCTGCTCCAGCCGTAGCCAATGCCGATATTGGGCGAGATCAGAATCCCCTCGCGGTGCCGGGTGTTGAGGTGACGGCGAATCTCCTGGAAGAAGCGCACCGCCTCATCGGCGTCGAACATCCGCCGGGCAAACAGGTAATCGGGAGATTTATCCGATGGCGAGAGCGCCATCTCGCGCCCAAACTTCTTCCGGGTGTATTCCTTGAAGCGCGCGTGACACTCGGCGCAGTGGCAATCATAGTTCATGCAGTTGTCAAAGAAGATGGAGTGAACCTCGCCCCCGGGCTTCGCCAGGAGGCTATCCACGCGCTGCTTCACGTAATCCAGCCAGATCGGGCTGCTGTAGCACCCTCCGTAGCGCTCGGGGTTGTTGTAGAGCAAGACGCGCGTGCCGTCCGGCTTGAGGATGGTGCACCGCTCCAGTTGGGGGGCTTTGGGGAATTCGTTGCGCCACCAGATCGTCTTGCTGCAGATGTAGGGCTGGCGCCGCACCCCGGCGCTCTCGCCCACGCGCCGGGCTTCCTCATCCAGATAGGTGATCGTCTGCATCAGGTTGCGCCCGCAGTAGCGGATCAGGTGGATGTTGGGCAGATCGACACCGTAGCCGTTCTCGGTCCAGTGAATCCGGCCGTTGATGTTGGCGCCATGGCCCCACTGGCAGTAGCCGCGCCGGGCCCACTCCGGGAGCTCCTGGGGATCCAGCCAATGCGCCCGGCAAAGCGAGGGGGAGAACAGCAAGCAGGCGAGCGATAGAAGGATGCCACGATGCTTCATGACACAAGCCTCCCGCGCGGAAGCGCCGCGGGGCCAGAGGCGCGGGGGAAAGCCGCGCCTGGCTCTCCCCCGCGCCCCATAGGCTTCCAGGTGTATCCTGGCGAGCGGATGCTAGCCCGCCATCTCTACCAGGCGCACGAGGTTATCTCGCCCGATCCGGATGCCGGTGAGCACGTCTTCCATCCCCTCAAACTCGATGGAGAGGACGCCATCGAAGCCGGCGCGCTTCAGGGCGCGGATGCACGCCAGGAGCGGAATATCGCCGTGGCCGATGATCGCTCCGCGGAGGTAGTTGCCGGCGCGGCTCATGAACCATCCCTCGCCGGGCGCGGGGAGGTAGCCCGGCCGGACGTGGAAGTCCTTAGCATGCGCGTGGAAGGCGTAGGGCGCCAGCCGCCCGACGGCGATGCGCGAGTCCTCATCCGCGCAGGCGAAGTTGCCGATGTCTACCAGAACACCAAAGTTGGGGTGTGCCACGGCGGTGACCAGCTTCTCGACGCGGTCGCTATCCTGGCAGAAGAAGCCGTGGTTCTCCACCATCGTCTTGATGCCTTTGGCAGCGGCATACTCCGTCACCGCGCGGCAGCCCTCGGCCAGGCGCGACACGGCCACATCAAAGCTCTTTGGTCCCGTGTAATCGGCGGCATAGCCGCGCGTGGCGTCATGCCGCATCCCCGGCACGCCGAGGATCTCCGCCACGTCCACTTCGGCCTTCACGCGAGCGATCTCCGCCTCCAGGTTGCCATCCGAGCCGTTCAGGAAGTCGGCGGCGATGGTGTAGTTGGCAATCGGCAGGCCCACGCGATCCGCTTCCTTGCGCAGCTCCTCGGCGAATCCGGGAAGCGTCTTGCCTTCAGGCACGGCGATGGTGCTGAACTCGATCACATCGAAGCCCGCCTCCTTGGCGGCGGCGATCACTTCAATCTGCTTCATGGCGCCGGTGCGGACCAACCGGCTGTAGCTGTAGGAACTGACACCAATCTTCACTCTGGATCTCCCTTGCTGACACCCGGGCAGAGGGCTTCGCCCCGCGCCCATGCCACGCTGCGAAACGGGGGTCCACCCATCGGTCTCCCGTTGCCTCATATGTTCGATGGGGTCCCGCCGGAGTCATTCCCGCGCCGGCTCTCGGAACGCCGCGCCCGCTCTCACGGTTGCAGCGGGTGCGCCTCCTCCAGGGTTGGCCAATCGGCCGGGGGCATGCCGAAATCCGGGATCTTGAGGAGTTCGCCGCCGCGCCGGCACGACTCGTGCGCCACAATCCCGGGCGCGTTGTAGCGCGCCGCGAGCCAGACGTGGTTGGGCGGCAGCCGGTGGCTCTTCACCGAGCGAACGAAGTCGTTCACCAGGAAGACATGCGTGCCGTCGTGCCCGTTCGGCACCCCGGCAAACTCCACCGGGAGCTGCCACCACGGCTGCGCCTTCGAGAGACCTAGGAACTTCTTGCCCAGGTACTCGCGCGGCAGGTTGCCCAGGTTCTCCTCGGTGACCTCCACGCCGTCGAAGACGCGAATATGGCTCACATCCTCGTGGTGCAGCTTCACCAGCTCCGTCATCTCACGGTAGGGAATGTCGCCGTTCTCCTCCATGCCGGGCGGGAAGTCGAGCCAGGTGAAGATCCCCTGGCGAGGCTGCTCCTCATAAGCGGCGCGCGTGCCCATGATCGTCATCCGTCCGTCGCCCGCGCCGATGCGCCGGAACTCGTTCACACGCGCCATCCCTCCGTCCGAAGTCCGGAAGAGCGCCGTCTGGTTGCTAAACACGTTGCCCCACAGGCTCCGGTCGGCATCGAAGACGCCATCGGGGTGGTGATCGACGTAGCCGAAGCAGCACACCTCGGTCATGCGCGCGAAAGTGACCCCGAGGATGAACGCCGTGGAGTGCGTCGGATAGAGCATCGGCGGGAAGCTGGCCGTGCGCTTCCACTCGGCGCCGCCGCTGTGCATATAAGAGGCGTAGAAGTGGGCCATGTCGTGGTGATACTGGCCCTCGCCGTAGACGAACTTCCCGAACTCGCCCGCGAGAAACTTGTTCCGGCAGAAGGTGGTCTGCGCCCGGTAGTAGCTCGTCTCGCCCAGCATGTAGATGAGCCCGGTCGATTTCACGGTGTCGACCAGCTCGGCCAGCTCCTCCAGGGTGATCGCGGCGGGCACGGCGGAATAGACGTGCTTGCCGGCCTTCAACGCCTGGACCGCCTGTGGCCCGTGCATCCACCGCTGGGTGAAGAGGGCGATCGCGTCGCAATCACTCTTGCAAAGCGCGTCGAGCGAATCGAACGTCTTCTGCACCCCGTACTGCGCCGCCACCTGCGCCAGCCGGTCCGGGATCACGTCGGCGAGATAGACCTCTTCCACATCCGGGTGGCGCTGGAACACCGGCACGAAACATCTTCCAAACTTCCCGGCCCCGCAGATCCCGATCTTGAGACCCATCTTCACGCTCCTTACCCCGCATTATTCATTAGAATAATGAAAAGAAGTCTCTCTGCCAGGCGTGGCGCGGATTTGTGGGCACTGCCCTCGAAAACACTCTGCTTCCGGGCGCTTGTGGCGGCAACGGCGTGCCACCAGACAAGAGACTTCTCTTGAAGTATTCTGGTGAATACTTCGGGTTACTGCGCTGGCGGCTGCCACGGCTCCAAGCCGAACTGCTCGCAATAGCGCCGGTAGAGATGGTGCGCCGCGCGATAGATGGAGTTGGGGCTCATGAAGTGCGAGAACTCAAAGGTGATCGCCTTCTCCATCCCGGCCTGTTCCGCCGCGTTCAGCTTCAGCAGCAGCTTCTCCCACTTAATCGGTGGGAACTTGATTGGCATGTCGCGGTCGAACGACTCGCTGTTCGTCCAGCAGCGGAGGCCGTGGCGCTCGGCCAGCGCCTTGTTCAGTGAGAGGAAGCTGGCGAGCTCGTCGAACTCCACGTGCCCGTCCTGGAACGCTACGATATCCACGGCGCCGGCGATCCCGGCCATGATCTCGTTCCATTCGCGCTCGTGCTCTTCCAGGGTGATCCCCTGCGCCTGCCGCGTCTGCCCGGTGAAGGCGCTCACGGCCTTCACGCCCTGGATCCACGGCGAGATGAGCGTGGGCAGGTTCCCCGAGATCTCCTTGCAGTGCCGGCCCATCCGGGCGTAGATGTCGATGATCCCGCCGGTGCGCCGGCTCACCTCCTGGCTGAGATACCACCCCTTGAACGCCGGGCGGTGGCCGTAGCGCGCCCACACCTCGTCAAGCACGCGCAGGTTGATATCGACCTCCTCCTGGAATTGGCCCTGATGCCAGTAGCGCCCGGAGTCGTAGGTGCCAAACCAGAACTCCATGCCGTACTTCTCGGCTAGGGTGAGGAAGAGATCCACCAGATCGAGTGGCGGCGGGTAGCAGCCCTCGCGCTCCTGGAGCACCTGTGAGGGGTAGGTCATCCACCGGCGGTAGCCGCAGCGGATCAGGATCACGGTGTCGATCCCGATGGCTCGCATCGCCTGGAAGTCGAGGTCCCACTCCTCGGGGCCCCAGTTCTGGTGGGGAATATCGTGGCTGATCTCGTCGAGAAAAGTTCCTGTGATTCGCATCGCGTGCACCTCTCCGCGGTGTTCGCCTCGCGCTTCGCGGTTCCTGCCCGAACACGCACCCAAGGGGAAACCGCGGCCCGGATCGAGAACCGATCCACAGCAAGGGGCGATGCAGGGGAGGGTCTGATGCCAGAGCACGAGATGATCGATTGTCATATCCATCCCGGAGTTGATGCTGCGAGCGCCGCGTCGTGGTTCATCGGCGTGGGCGATCCCTCGGAGCAGATCGCGACGCTGCGCCGGGCCGGGATTCACCGCGCGTGCGGCGCGCCGATCCAGGTGATGCAGCCGGACTCTTTCGCGCCGATCCGCCGGCTGAACGACCAGGCGCTGGCGCTGCGCGACCGCTTCCCGGAGTTCTACCTCCCCGGGATCCAGGTTCACCCCCGCTTCCCGGAGGAATCGTGCGCCGAGATCGAGCGCTGCTGCGGGGGCGAGGGCGTGCGCTGGATTGGCGAGCTGGTGGGCTACCTGATGGGCTTCGGCGAGGAGTATGCCTCCCGGAACGCCGTGAGGGTCTTCCGCGAGGCCGCCCGGTTTGGCGCCGTCATCAGCTTCCACTGCGCCGGCCTGGACGTGATCGAGCGCGCCTGTCGCGCCGTGCCGGAAGCGCAGTTTGTGCTTGCCCATCCGGGCGGCGGGCGCGAGGAGTTCCTGGCGCGGATCGCGCTGGTCGCCCGCATCCCCAACCTGCACCTCGATATCAGCGGCTCCGGCATCGACCGCTACGGCATCCTCCGCAAAGCGATCGATACGGCCGGCAAGGAGAAGCTCCTCTTCGGAACGGACTACCCGATCAACAACCCCGCGGTCTACGTGCACGGTGCCCTGTTCGAGCGCCTGTCCGAAGAGGAGTACGCTGCGCTGTTCCACGGCAACTTCCGCCGGCTGGCCGGCCTGGCAGGCGAAGGAAGCGGCGAATAAGCCCGAACGTCGGTAGGCGCATTCTCGCCCCCGGAGAGGAAAGAACGATGCTGCTGGAGAACCCACGCGCGCTGCGCGATCAGTATGCCAAGGCGCTGCTGGAAGACGTGATCCCCTTCTGGCTGCGCCATTCGCCTGACCGCGAGTGCGGCGGCTACTTCACCTGCCTGGAGCGCGACGGCCGCGTTTTCGATACCGACAAGTTTGTCTGGCTGCAGGCGCGCCAGGTGTGGATGTTCTCGAAGTTCTACAACGCCCTGGAGCCGCGGCCTGAGTTCCTGGAGATCGCGGCGCTCGGCGCGCGCTTTCTCGCCGACCACGGCCATGACGCCAACGGCGACTTCTACTTCGCGCTCGACCGGCGCGGCACGCCACTCGTCCAGCCCTACAACATCTTCTCCGACTGCTTTGCCGCCATGGCGTTCGCCGAGTTCGGGCGCGCCAGCGGCGAGGAGTGGGCAACGCAACTCGCCACGCGCTCCTTCGAGCGCATCCTCGCGCGCTGGGAGAACCCAAAAGGCCAGTACAACAAGCTGGTGCCAGGCAGCCGTCCCATGCGCTCCATGGTCCTTCCGATGATCACGATCAACCTGGCACTGGAGCTCGGCGGAGCGCTCCCCGACTATCCGGTGGCCGACGTGATCCGCGAGAACCTGGCGCGCGTGATGGACGACTTCGTCGACCCCGATACCCACCTCATCTACGAGCATATCGCCCCCGACGGCAGCCACCCGGACACCTTCGACGGCCGGCTGATCAACCCGGGCCACGGCATCGAGGCGATGTGGTTCGTGATGGATGCCGCCCACCAGCTGGGCGAGCACACCCTCGTCGAGCGCGCCGCCGATGCCCTGGAGGCGCAGCTCCAGTTCGGCTGGGATCCGGAGTACGAGGGGATCTTCTACTTCATGGACGCGCTTGGCAAGCCGCCCCAGCAGCTCGAGTGGGACCAGAAGCTGTGGTGGGTGCACATGGAAACGCTCGTCGGCTTGCTCCTCGGCTGGCACCTCACCCGACGCCAGAGCCTGGCCGAGTGGTATGACCGCGTGCACGCCTACGCCTGGTCACACTTCCCCGACCCGGAGTATGGCGAGTGGTGGGGCTACCTCAACCGGCGTGGCGAGGTGCTCCTCAACCTGAAGGGCGGCAAGTGGAAGGGCTGCTTCCATGTGCCGCGCGGACTCTTCCGCTGCCGGCAGATCCTGGACGAGGTGGTGGCTTCGCAAGAGGCCGGCGGCGCCTGACGCGGGGGCCATCCTACCGCGGCATAGGGGCACCCGCTCCAGAGACACCGCCTGAAACGAGGGGAAGCCGGCCCGGCAATGAGCGCCGGACCGGCTTCCAGGCTGGCTACACGCTTACCGGGGCGCCACCCTCGGCGCCGGACTCGAGGATCGCATCCAGCACCGCCTGGATGGAGAGGCCGATCTCTCCGGGACCGGGCGTGGGGGCGGTGCCGCGGATGGCATCCGCGAAACACTCAAAGCTGTTACGCACCCCCTGTGGGAACTGATCCGGCCCGTACTCCTCGGTGGTGCCGTCACGCCGCAAGATCCGCACGGGTTCTTTCTGAGTCGTGGCCAGAAGCACCCCCTCGGTGCCCTGGATCTCGAAGCACATCCGGTTGACCGGGCTGGTCCAGCTCAGCTCCAGCACGCCGGTGGTGCCGCCACGGAAGCGGAAGAGCGCCGTGGCGTTGTCGACCACGTCGATATCGGGGCGAATCGTTGCGGTGTGCGCGCTCACGCTCTCGACCGGCCCCATGTACCACTGCATCATGTCGCCCACATGCACGCCGATATCGCCCACGATACCGCCGCCCTGCGCCTTGGTGACGAACCACCGGGCGCCCGGCGACCACCCCTGATCGGGCGCGGTGGTATGCACACGGCTCGCGCGAATGTGCCGCGGCTCGCCGATCCGGCCGTCAGCAATCAGCTGCGCGATCATCTGGTAGAACGGATCGTAGCGGCGCGAGAGGTTGATCTGGAGGATCTTCCCCGCCGCGCGCGCGGCGTCCACCATCTCGGCGGCCTCGCCGCGCGACATCGCCATCGGCTTCTCGCACAGCACGTGGCATCCCGCCTTGAGCGCCGCGATTGTCACCGGCCCGTGCAGGTGGACCGGCGTGGCCACGGTGACCGCGTCGACCAGCCCGGACGCGAGCAGCTCCTCATAGTTCGCGAAGAGGGCGGCATCCGGAGCGTGCGCGTCACGCACCGTGGCCATCCTCTCCGGGATCGGGTCGCACAGCGCCGTAATCTGAAGGTCCCGAACTTGAGCAAAGCTCGGGGCATGGCTGCGCTGGGTGATCATCCCGCAGCCGATCAGGCCGACTCGTAGCGTTTTCTCTTTCATCTCAACCCCCGAAGAACGGGAAGAGCTCCCGGTAGTTCTCCTCGCTGAGTGAGGTCGGGAACGGCGCGGCAACATAGGCTTCTGCCTTGCGGATCTCCTTGCCGCGAGAAGGGCCATACAACTCGCACAGCCGCTCGCGGTAGAGATCGGCAATCCGCTCTGCGCGCGGGCCACGCCGCTCATCAACGTATCGCAGCCGCCCCTCCGCGTCCTCGGGCGGCGGGATCAGGCTCATATCCTGGCCATCCACCCACGGCAGCCATTCGAACATCTGAGACTCGTGCTTCGCGATCGCCTCCACTTTGCGCGGCCAGAGGTCATCGATATCGATCGCGACGCTGAAAGCATCCGGCCGGACCGTGTCGCGCCAGGCGTGGAAGAAGGCGTGGACCGTATCCTTGCGCAGCGCCGGCACATCCGGACAGCAGTGGGGCACTTTCAGCAAGAAGGAGACGTCGCCCACCAGCTGGCACGTGTAGCGATGGTCGGGGTGGTAATCGGCGGCGTGGTGCGTCACGACCAGATCCGGCGCGAAGCGGCGCAACAGCCGGAGCAAGGTCCTGCGCTGTTCCAGCGACGGGAAGACCTCGCAATCGGAAGTGTCCAACACCACGTACTCAATACCCAGCAGGTCGGCGACGGCCTCGGTTTCGCGCTTGCGCCGCGCCGCCAGATCCGGGCGAGACATCTCGTGGTGGCCGCAATCGCCGTTCGCCATGGAGACGAACATCACGTCCCAATCCAGCTCGCGGTATCTCATGGCCAGGCCGCTACCGAGGATATCGCAGTCATCCGGGTGCGCGCCCACCAATGCCAACCGTTTCTTCAACTTGACCTCCTCCTCACCGGCTCTGCGCCGTGATCTCCCACTGGATGGGCCGGCCATCAATACGCGCGGAGAGAACGCCGCGTTCCG
>DUUU01000588.1 GCA_012841485.1 Armatimonadota bacterium | reverse complement strand
GCGCCCACACGCGGGGGATCAACGGGTATGAAGCCGTCTCAGAAGCGGAACCAGATATCGACGCTGATCTCGCCGTTCTCCGGCACGGCGATGCCCTCCGAGTACAGCCACCCGATAGGCTGGGTGTAAGTGGGCGCCGTGATCTCCGAGGAGCAGCGCCGGCCATCGGCCAGTTCCAGCTCGATCCAGAAGCGGCGCACGCTGAAGCAGTCGCGCCGCGGGTTACGGATGGCGAACCGGTTGCGCACCCCAAGAGAGCGGATCGCTTCCGGGGTGAGCCGCACGCCTACCCGCTCCTCGAAGATGCCCTTGGTCTCGCTGCCTCCCGCCGGGGCCATGTGCCCGAGGGAGATGCCGTTGAGCACCGCCTCCGTCGCGTACTCCCCGGTTCCGGCAAGGCCCTTGCCATCGTAGCGCAGCCATCCCGACTTCGCTTGACGCAGGTCCGCCACGCTCAGGCCGGTCGCCGGATAGGGCGCCGGCAGCCGCCGGTAGGCCTCGGCATCCGGATCGAGGATTCGGTAGAGAAGGGGCGTCAGCGTCTCGATGCGCATCTCTGCCCAGCTCGCCCAGTCCCCGGTGGAATCATCCCCCGGCCCCACATCCGAGATCAGCTTCAGGCGGATCGTCTTCCCCGCCCAGGCGCTCAGGTCCGCCTCGATTGGCGTCCACTCGTGCTTGGTGACCAGCTTCTCGGCGACGACCTTCTCCTGGCCTGTCTCATCGATGACCACCAGCTTATAGAGGATGCCATCGCCGTCATAGCTGCCGTCGCCCTTGCCCACCACCGCGCGGAAGGCGGACGCGGGCTTGGCCGGAAGCTTCACCGGATCGTAGACGGCAAAGCAGTACCCCGTGCCACCGATATAGGGCGGGTGCATGAAGATCGCTTTCTTGGTCACTTCCCCGGAGGAGGTATCTCGCACGGCGACGTAGGCCTTTGTCTCCCCAAAGTCGGTGGTCTCCTTGCCACCGCGGAGGCACATGCCGCCGGTCCACTTCTCCGGAAGCTCCACCAACGGCGCCACGGCGCGCAACGTGCATAGCCCGCGCTCAAAGCGTTGGCTTAGCTCGCCGGCGCTCACCTCGATGGCCAGCACATCGGCCGATTCATCGGTCGGCGCCCCGAGATCGACGCTGACCGCCGCAGGCGTGCGCGGCTCCAGGCGCACCCTCTGCTCCTTGCCAGCCATCTTCACGAGGAACTGCGCTGGCCGAGGCATGTTGCTGGTGAGAGTAACGCGCACGGTGTTCCCCGCGAGAGTCGCGTCGGCTTCCGCCAGGGGCACGACGGTGAAGTCGATCCAGCTGCCTTCCTTCTGCACCCAGATCCGCTGGCCCGGAGTGGCGCTGGGCGGGATTTGCACCTCGTGGCGCTGCTTTCCACGCACCACCACGCGCTCCCCCGCGAAGACCTCCGCCCGGTCGCTCGAAAGCGCCACGGCGGCCGACGGCGCGCCGGCGCTGAGGAGGTAGCTAAAGGCACCTTCCACGGGAATCACATAGGTCAGGCCGCGTGCCGTGCGTAGCTTGGCCGGCCCGATGGGCTTGCGCTCTCGGTCAAGCGCCACGGCACTTGATGCCCGAACGGCGAAGCCGCAATCGGAATCCTTATAGAGGAGAACCTCATACTGGCCCTTGCCCAGAATCCGGCAGATACCGATGCCATTTCCGCCCGCCTTCGGGAAGCGCGCGAAATGGCCCCGACCATCCACGTAGATGTAAGCGGGGGTCACGGCGTAGTCGCTGCGGTGCCCGGACCCGTCGCTGCTGATCACTTCGATCGCGCCGTCGGCAGTCCACCCGCAATAGCCGTTGGGCGGAAGATCTAGCTTGCGACCGTAGGCCGTAACGACCATGCGCTCGGTCGGGCTGCCGTTCGCCACGGTGACGGTGCCTTTCGAGTAGCGAGTGACCACCTGGGAGCGCTTGTAGGCCCCAGAGGCCACCGCCGCGGAGGTGTTCAGCAGCTGACCCTTCGCGTCGGCATAGAGGATCTCGGACGCGCTTTCCAGGCAGTAGCGGCTGTGAAGCTGCTGGAGCATGTAGTAGCTACGAAGGGCATTCTGGAAGCCGCCATTGTAGGTGAGGAAGCCGGGATGACCAAAGGCCACCGTTGCCGCCAGGAAGCGGTCAACCCATGTATCCTTGTCTGCGTCTTGCGCCGTTCGGAAGGCATTCCGAGTATAGAACATCTCGGGGTTGCCCATGCCGAAGTTGCAGCAGAGGTCGTGCATCTTGCGCAGATCGAAGTCCACCAGCCAGGGGTTCTCCGCGATGCGGTAGTCCTGGTCCTGGGCGTAGTTGCCATCGGTGAGGCCGCTATAGAAGGAGTGGTGGTTGCCCTCGGAGTAGACGGGGCCGTTCCAAGCCTTCTTCTGGTGGAGCATAATCTCGCCGAAGGAGTAGAAGGTGGCCGCCATGGTGCCAGCCCCGGGCACGCGGGCATCGTAATCCACGCGGGTCCAGGGGGCCACGGCGGTATGCACGTCGCAGTAAGCGGTGCTGAACTGGAACTTCTTCTGGATCTGCGGCGCCAGCAGGGCGCAGTACTCCACGGCACGCGCCGGCTTGGGCGCGTAGCAGCGCATCCACGCATGCTGGAGCTGGTTATCGGAAGTCCGGCTCACCATGTCGGTGTGCCAGTACTCATTCACCGGCGCGAAGTCAGTGTAGTTGTTGTAGGGACCGTAGATGAATCCCAGGGTATCCTGCATCAGGCGGGCATAGTCATACTGTCCCTTATCGCCCCCCTTGCCAGGCGCGGGCTTCGTGCGGAAGGTGAAGCTCTCGCCGCCATCACGCCAACCCGTCTCGTGATCGGTGACGACCACCTCGGTCATCCCCCAGCGGTGGCAATCCTTCCAGTGGCGCGCGTCGTTCTCGCGGTTGCCGGCGCCATACGCCCGCCATAGGCGCGTCCCGGTGATGTGCTTCCAGGGCGATTCCGGATTGGGGATCGTTGGAAGCATCTCTTCGTAGTACGGCGATAGGGTGACGAAGAAGCGGTCGTAGCAGTCGTTGCGCTTGCCGTCCGTCTTCGGGCGGTAGCGCGTTCCACCGTTGTAGAGAACGCCCTCGTCGCTGATCTCATTCGCCGCCCACATCGAGGAGGCGTTGGAGAGGTACCAATCGGTGTTCCCGGTGAGGAAGAGGGGCGCGCTCGCGGGTCCCGAGACGGCCACGGCGGGCCGCCCGCCCTCGGCGCGGTAGTACGGATTCGTCACAAGCCGCGGGTTCTGCAGCCTGAGGGCGCGACCATAGCGCACTTCGCCCACCTGCCCGCCAAGGCAGATGGTATCGATCACTAGCGACTTGTTCCAAAGCCGGTAGGCGTAGGTCACCTCCGCCGAAAGCCCATCCACGGCGACGCGGTAGCGAAGCGTGGGGACGTTGTCCTCGACACGCGCCGATAGAAGCTCGATCTTCTCTGGGGGCTTCGGGCCATCGGGCGTCTGCAAGTAGACGCCGCCGCCCGCGCACGGCCGGATCACGGGGCCCGGCTTTCCGTTCGCAGGCGTCCACTGCGCCGTGAGGTCGCTCCAGGTGCCTGTCTTTGGCTGCAGCCGATAGGTCAGTTTCCCATCGGGACCCACGTAAGAGAAGAGGTAGGCCGCCGGCGCGCTTTCCGCTCGGAAGAAAGTCTTGAACTCCTTCGCCAGGTTGTCCGGCAGGATCGTCTCCAGGCGCGTCGGGAAGGGGAGCTTCCCTGGACCGGTGTTGGTGCCCACCGACTGCCCAGGGAACATCGGAATGCCACGCTGAGGCCGCGGCTCGAACTTCAACGGCGGAAATTCTTCCTTATAGACGGCCAGGTTATCGAAGTAGAGGACGCGGTCTTCCTTGTTCCTGCCGCCGGAGATAAGGATCCCCGTGAAGCGGGCGCCCTTCTCGGCGCGCGCGATCTGCTCCGGGGTCAGGCGCTTATGGAGGAGATTCCACTCCTTCCAGTCCACATGGTAGAGATAGACGCCGAATTCCTCCCCCTCGGCGTCCTCGAAGAGCACCGTAATCCCGACGGAAGGCGTCGTGGCGTCACGCGCATAGCCCCAGGTGTTGCCGTAGATCCAGAGGGTGACGGCATCAAACGGCTGCGTGATCGGGATCGGCTGAGGGGGCATGATGCGCACCTCGGGGCCGCCGCTGGCCGTCGCACGGTAGGTGAGCTTGGCGACATACTTGCCCCAGAGCTGCTGTTCTCGGGTGCGGACCAGGCTTGCCACGGAGTTGTGGCCTTCCACCTTCCACCCCGATATCTCTTCGAAATCGACCAGGGGTGGCTGATGGTCCTCTGTTCGATTGGCCCACTCCATCTCATAGGGGCGCTTGCCAACCGGCTCCTCGGCGGCGATGACCGCCGTGGTCGCCAGAAGCAGCGCCATCAGAATGCGTACCATACTCAGACTACCTCCTGACACACACCACATATGAGAAATGGCGCTCCGAGCGGTGGATGCCACACGCCGGGCATCCGGCGCGCGATAGCGGCATCCCCGAACGGGCACCAGCCACGCCTTTCGGTTCGCGTGGATGCCTGGCCTCTGGGGCCGCCTGCGCGGCGGCCTCGATTCCAGGATGCCCCCTCACAAAGCTTCAGGGGGCGGGGGAATGAGCCCCCCAGGCTTGGGTCGGGGGTGATTGAAAAGCGACGCGTGCATCTATCCCCCCACGACCTCGAAGTAATGCGCAAAGAATGCCTCGGAGTCCACGTCGACCGCGATGCGGTGTGGTTTCTCCTCGGAGTTGGGATTCCATGTCGTCAGGCCGCCCAGCCGCTGGCTGGTCGTCTCCACTTCAACCAGGCCCTCCTGGTAGCGACACAGCCCTTCCTCGAAGATCACGCTGGCAGCAAGCGGGTCGTGGAATCGGATCTCCCGGCTGTTACGGAACCAGACCTCGGCCATCCCCGCGACGATGCTGAGAGGGCCGCCGGCCTTTTGGAAGCGGGCGCGACACTCGTCAGCACCAAGTATGCAGCGGGTCGTCACCTCCAGGCCGATGGAGGTTAAGCGCGGCGGGCGAGCGCGGTAGGTGATCGCCGTAGCCACCGGATCGCAGAAGGCGTTCCACTCGCGCGCGCCGGGGCCATGCCCGTTCCCCGCAGTGAAGACGCCGCACATCAGCACCAGCTCCTTGAGGAGCGACGGGATCTCCGGATCCGCCGCGAAAAGCAGGCCGAGGTTCGTCATCGGGCCGACCGCCAGGAGCACTATCTCGCCCGGGCGCTCGCGGATCGTCTGGCGCATGAACTCCAGCGCCGTGCCCCGTGGAAAGTCGGTGCGGTGCGGCCGAGAGGCAATCGCCTCGTACTGCGGCACGTAGGGCTGGCCCGGCCCGAAGAGAAGCGGTCCGGGAGCGCCGGCGTGGATCGGCACATCCGTGCGCCCGGCAGCCCGGCAGATCTCCGCGGCCAGCGCCGCCCGCTGGACCACGTTCCCCGTAGCCGTCGTCACGCCAACCAGCTCGCAGCGCGGCTGGCGGAGCAGGTAGGAGAGGCAAACGGCATCATCGATGTCGCTGCCAATATCGGTATCGAGGAGAACCGGTATACGTTCGCTCATGGGACCTCCCGTGGCTCAGGCCTCTGAAAGGCTGCGCTTCCCAAACCCGGTTCGATAACGAACCTTGGGATGCCTGCCTGCACGCCCCGTGTGCTTCTTTGTTCGACAAGCGCCTGGCGGATTCATGCCCGGGAGGTGGCCACTCGGATCTTGGGCATGGGGGTTCGGCGTGGAACAGCCCCCGGGAGAAGCGACGGGCGCTCCGCCTCTTGGAGGAGCCGCGCCTCCGCGCGCATGCGCCCGGGTACCATCACCCTGGCTATGGCACGAGCACCTGGCAATCGGCGAGCATAAACCAGCCGGCATCGGGCGCGGGCGACTCCCCTACGGTCTCGAAGCGGAGTTCATTCTCTCCCTGCTTAAGGAGACCTGCGGGGATAGCCAGCCTCTCGGTGGACCAGCCACGCTCCCGGAAGGGATTCGCCCCCTCTAGCAGCACTCGGCCGTTGAGCGTGATGCGCACGCGGACAGCACCGGGCTTGTCATCATCCTGGCCGGTGAGGACCAGCTGTGCCGCGCCGTCCGGCACGGCCTTGAGGTGGAGTACCGTCCACATCCGCGGGTGCTCGGTGTTGGTGCCGTAGATCCAGATCGCCCTGCGGGGGGGACACAGATAGCCATACTCTTCCGGGCCACGCGCGCCACGGAACCCCTCAAGCTCCAACCGCCAGCCGCCGGGGATCGCCGTTTGCAGGTAGCGCCGCTGCTCTGCCGCCAGCGTGCCCTCCGGATCGGCAGCGAGGCGCTCGATCACCGGATCAAGGTACCAGGGTTTGCGCTCCGGCTTGATCCGGGCCACGCGCTGCAGCCATTCATCAGCGGGCAGACGGCGGACAAACTGGCCAATGCGCATGGCGCGGGCGATGCGGACGAACTCCGCCAGGCGCGCGGCAAAGACCTCCTCGCCCACCTCCAGGCGCCCATTGAAGGGGTTCCGCGCGTTCAGATCGCCAAAGAGCACGCACAGCTTCTCGGCACGCACCCGGTAGAGAGCAACGCGGTTGTCTCGCGCGGCCTCTTCTGCCTCGCTCAGGAGCTTCAGCGCCGTCTCGGCATACGCGGCGGTGACAAAGTGCGGGCTGGGCCCCTCGCACATCTGGTGAATAGGGCGCTCATCCACCTCGCGGTGCATGAAATCGAAGTAGGCGCGGACCTTGGGCGCCGCCGGCCCATAGTAGGCCTCCATGAATTCGTCGATAAGCGGCGCCACGGGGGTGTCCGGCTTCCACAGAAGGTGGCTCTG
>DUUU01000587.1 GCA_012841485.1 Armatimonadota bacterium | reverse complement strand
GAGCACCGCTGGAGAGCGCGAGGAGCTCCAGCATCAGGTTGCCGGTGCGCCGGGGGTTCTCGTAAGCAATCAGACACGCTGATGGCGCCGCCGCGCGCATGCGCGCCACCGCGCTCCGAAGCGCCAGGGGAGAAAAGCCTCCCTCGCCAACATCCAAGACTGCCGTGTCCACGCTATTCGCCGCGAGAAGCTGCGCTCCTTGAGCTGTTGTTGCCCACATCACGCGCTGCCCGGGAAAGGAACGCCGCACGCGCGCGACCAGCTCCGGGTAGACCGCCATCTCTTCGCTGCGCACCATCTTCAGGAGCAGGAGCACAGGCTCGTTCACAGCCATGACAGCAGGTCGGCCTCCTCCCCCGTATCGCAGGTAGCATCCCATAGCGAGCGCGGGCAGCGGCGGCACGTGGCGCGCCCGGTGATGGCGCCCCCAAGCGCCCGATCGCCCCAAGCAGCGCCGGGGTCATCACCCATCCCCCGCGCGTGAGCACGTCACTGGCGCAGTCGAGCGGCAGGCGCAGCAGCAGGTGCCGGAACAGCAGCCGCGGCGGCAGGTGCTTCCACAGGAAAAGCAGCCGGTGGCGATGGTAGATCCGCTCGTACTCCACGTAGGTGAAAACCCGCCGTACAGTCGCCCGCGTGTAGTGAAAGACACGGCTCCGGGGATCGGTGACGATCCGCCCGCCCGACCGCCAGACGCGCGCGCCGAGGTCCATCTCTTCCCACATCGCCGGCGAGAAGAGGAGGTCGAACCCGCCCAAGGCCAGGAAACGGTCGCGATCCAAAACGCAGCAGTGCGAGGGCACGCCGATCTGCGCGCGACGCGAGGTCGCCGCGCCCGCCGGCGCATCCTGCGAGAACGCCTCCTCGCGCGAGACCATCACCGAGCCCACGGCGAAGAGATTCTCTCGGTCCCATTCGAGAAGCGGCGGCAAGAAGTGGGGCGGCGCGAGGATGTCGTTGTTGATGAGGAGCACGCGCTTCGCGCGCGCCTCCCGGATGCCGGCGTTGCAGGTATACGCGTAGCCGTAGTTGCGGTCCAGACGGATGCACCGCGACGGCGCGTCGAGGGCCGCCAGCACTTCGGATGTCTCGTCCTCGCTCCCGTTATCCACGACGACGATCTCGTAGGGAACGGCGGCCGCCTCACACGCGGCGGCGATCAGGGGAAGGCTCTCGCGAAGGAGCGGCGCGCCGTTCCAGGTCGGCATCACCACCGAGAGGCCCCGGGCGCCCGGCGTCCCCCCTGCTCCGCGCGGGTCCGCCTCTGGCCGCGGCTTACTCGCCATTCTTCTCTCCCACGCTGGCAAGGTAGCGCGCGACCACCTCCTCCGCCGGGCCATCAGCCTGCGCCTGACCGTGGTCGAGCCAGACCACGCGCGGGCAGACTTCCTGGATGGCGCGCAACTCGTGGGAGACAAGGATAACGGCGGCGCCGCGTTCGCGCGCCTGGTTCAGCGTGCGATACACCTTCCGTTGGAAGCGCTCGTCGGCCACGGCGAGCACCTCATCCACCAGGAGCACCTCCGGCTCGAAGGCAACGGCGATGGAGAAGCCGAGGCGCAGCGACATGCCCGAGGAGTAGGTGCGCACCGGCACATCGATGAAGTCGCCGAGCTCCGAAAACTCGACGATGGAGTCGTACCGCTTGCGCACCGCCGCCGCCGAATAGCCCATCAGGGCGGCGCTCAGATAGATGTTGTCGCGCCCGCTCAGTTCCGGACTGAAGCCGGCCGCCAGCTCGAAGAGGCCGCCCACACGCCCGCGCACGACGATGCTCCCGCTCGTCGGCCGGAAGATGCCGGCGATCAGCCGCAGCAGCGTGCTCTTGCCCGAGCCGTTATGGCCGACCAGCCCGACCGCCTCGCCCGCGTGAATCGTCAGGTCGAGACCCTGAAGTGCCCAGAGCGTATGCGTGGGAAACGGGCGCAGCAGGCGCGAGACCAGCCGCTTCACGCTCGGTAACCGCTCGTGCCGGACGACGAAGCGCTTCCGAAGAGCAGTGATCTCCACTACCGGGGCGCCCATCAGCACACCTCCGCGAAGTGCCACTCATAGCGTCGCCACACCAGCAGCCCCACGCCCAGAAAGAGGAGCGCCCAGAGCGCCGAAACCGCCAGGTAGGAGTAGTAGCCCGGCACCGGCCACTCCGCACCGTGCAGCAGCGCCGTGCGATAGCCGATGAAGAGCGGCGTCAGCGGGTTCAGCAGGATGTAAAGCTCCTTCCAAAGCGGCGAGAGACGCGTGCTCTCCATCACCTGCGCGATGGTGTAGACCGTGGGACAGAGGAAGAAGAGGAGCTGCACCACCGAGTTGAGGAGAAAGCGGATATCCTCATAGTACATCTGAAGCGTCCCGACCAGGAGCACCAGGCCGAGCGTAAAGATGAACTGGATCGCCAGCAGCGGGATCACCCACAGGAAGTGGCGGTTGAAGTGAACCGGCAACACCAGGAAGATGGCAAAGAGCACCAGAAACCCGAAGAAGAGGTGAACCAGGTTCGATGTGATCGAGGCGATCGGCAAGATGATCCGCGGGAACGCATACTTGCGCACGAGCAGGTTATCCTTGGCCACGCATACGGCGCCGTCATTCAGCGACTGCGCGAAGAAGAGCCAGGGCAGGAAGCAGGTGAAAAGCTCCATCGAGAAGTTGTTGATCCGCGACCCCATAATGTACTTGAAGACAATCGTCATCACGACGATCTGCATCAGCGGGTTGAGGAAGGACCAACAAAAGCCCAACACCGAGTTCTTATAGCGCACCTTCAGATCGCGACGCACTAGCTGGGAGACAGCCCAACTCCAGCGCAGCGGCGAGGCGGCCCCTCTGCCATAGCCCATCACGGTTTTCCAGATGACCCGGACAACGATTGCTCCTCTCGCGCGGCCCTACCCGGAAGGCAGGGCGGAGCGCCCGCCCACTCTTCCCTATGGATGCGACTATCATACCGAATGCAGACCCGAACGTCAAGCAGGCAGGCACTCATCGGCGCCGGGGCGCAAACTCACGCGCGAAGGCCGGATTGGGGCAAAGGTGATAGGCATTGGCCGAATAGTCGCGCAGCCAGGCGATCCGCATCCGGTCGCCCAGCGTGCTCAGGGCATACTCCAGCACTTTTCTGTCCCAGGAATCTGCCGGGCGCTCCACATCCACACACAGGCCGACGGCGTGCAGCGTGAGCGCTGGCACCTCTTCTCCATCCGAAGCGGCATCCCCGCGCGTTTGCTCGCGCGCGGCATACTCCACCGTCGCGGTCGCGCCGCACACCGAGAGGGGCGCGCGCCCGCCCTCCTCGCGGTAGATAGCCACCAGGCGTTGGAGCATCCCCAGGGCCTCGGGGCGAAGCCCGCGGTACCAACGCTCGTTCTCTGGATCGAGCGGGGCCAGCGTGCTCAGCACGAAGCCCTCCCCATCGTCCGGCAACGCGATCAGGCGCCCGCTTCCGTAAGCCGCCTGCAAAGCGGCCACATCGGCAAAGGCAGCCTCCAGCTCGTTGGGATACCATGCGCGGTCCATCGGGTGCCCAGGGACGAGCGTCTCCCAGAGGTTGAGGAACTTCTCCGGGCTCTCACGGTAGAGCGCGAGCGCCTCCTGTGCTATCTGCACGCGCCACGCATAGTAGCGGTGGTCATCGGCGCGCCCATAGAAATACGAGAAGGTTTTTGGCGTCTTGCGTGGCGACGTGCCAAAGTAAAGGTCCGCAAAGGAGACGGGGGACTTCCCCCCTTCGGAGAGGAAGTAACCGAGGGTGCGCTCCGCGCCGCGCTCGCCGCCGTGGTAGGCCTGAAGCGCCCACTCCAGAGAGCCAAAGCGCCGCCATAGCCGCACCAGGTAACGTGTCTGCGCGAGGATCGCCTTGCGCGGATCGCGACGCTCATCCGCCTCCAGGCGCTGGCGGTTCAGCGCCGCCAGCTCGGACTCGTATTTCGCGATCCACTGGTCGCGACTGAGCGATGGGCTGCCCGGCTGCTCCGCGCGTTGCCACTCCGCCGGGCGCTGGCGCAACTCCGACAGGGTGGCGCGCAGCCGCCGCGCGCGCGCGACGATGCGCGCGTACTCGCT
>DUUU01000586.1 GCA_012841485.1 Armatimonadota bacterium | reverse complement strand
GCACGCCCGCCCTAGAGCAGTTCTCGCTTGACCACCTTTCCCGAGGCGTTGCGCGGCAGCTTCTCGCGAAACTCGATCACCTGCGGCACCTTGTAGCTGGGCAGGCGCTCGGCGCAGTGGCGCTTGATCTCCACTTCGGTGAGCACCACCCCTTCCTTGGGCACGATGACCGCCTTCACCAGCTCGCCCAGGTAGGCGCGCGCACCTATTGCCGGGACGCCAATCACCGCCGCTTCCAGCACGCCATCGTGCGCATAGAGGGCGTTCTCCACCTCCAGGGCATAGACGTTCTCGCCGGCCACGATGATCATCTCCTTCTTTCGCCCTTTGAGATGGACATAGCCCTCTTCATCCATGCAGGCGAGATCGCCCGTGCGGAACCACCCATCGACGATCGATTTCTCCAGGCGGCCGGGCTGGTTCCAGTAACCCTGGACCACGTTACTCCGATGGAAGCAGAGCTCGCCTACCACTCCCGGGGGCACCTCGTTGCCCTCCTCATCGATGATCTTCTGGTAGACCTCGGGGAGGAGCTTGCCGATGGAATCGGGTCGGGTGTCCGCATCCTGATCGGGGAGGACGTGCGTCGCCGAGATCGTCTCGGTGAGCCCGAAGAAGTTGTGAAGCGCCACGCCAGGCAGGCGCTCGCGTAGGCGCCGGATGGTCTGGGGCGGCATCGGCGAGCCGGCATAGGCGCACAGGCGCAGGCTGGAGAGATCATAGGAACCAAGGTCGCGTAGCGTGCTCATGAAGTGCATCATCGTGGGCACCCCCAGGAAGGTGGTGATGCGGTGCTCCTGGATGAGGCTGAGAAGCTCCTTGATCTCCACCGGGGGCGTGATCACCAGCGTGCTTCCCTGATACGCGGCGCTGGGGAGCAGGCTGTAGAGCGCCGTGGCGTGGAACATCGGCGTGACCAGGAGGTGGATATCCTCATGCCGGAACGACTGCGCGAAGATCGTGTGCTTTACGTTGAAGAAGAGGTCGGTGTGGCGCATGTAGGCGCCCTTGGGCATGCCGGTCGTGCCGGAGGTGTGCATGATGATCGCCACCGCCTCGGGCGGGATCTCCGGGCGCGTCGGCTCCGGCTCGCCCCCGGCGATCATCGCCTCATACGAGAGCGCGCTTCCATCCTCCCAGCCGACGGCGATCCGGAAGCGAGGGGCTTGGGCGGCTGGAAACGCTTCCTCCGCCAGGGCGCGCATCTCGGAATGAATAAAGAGGATCTCGCTCTCCACGCTCCTCTGGATGCTCTGGATCTCCTCGGGGCGCAGGCGCGTGTTGATCGGCACCACGATGCCGCCCGCATGGATGACCGCCCAGTAGCCAATCGCATACTCCAGGCAGTTGGGCATCACAAAGGAGACGCGGTCGCCCGGCTTCAGCCCGCACTCCCGCTCCAGGTGGCCGCGCAGGCGCTGGATCCATTCGTCCGCCTGAGCGTAGGTGATCGACTGCCCTGCGTAGATGAAGGCGGTCTTCCGAGGGAAGCGGTGTACGCAGTTCTGCCAGTAGTCTCGGATACTCTGCAGCGGATATGCGATCATCACTCCTCCTGATGGCGCCAGCGCGCGACGAGATCGGTGCGCCCGCGCGAAAGGCGCGGTCCTCCCTGCCGGGGCCTTGACGACCGGGGTTGCAGCCGGCCTTGCACCTCAGGCGCCTATTTCGGGCTCGCGCGCGCCAACTCCTTGAGCGATCCTCCAGAGTCCGCCTCACGCTCATAGCAAAAGGGCAGCCCCCCCGACGGGGGGCTGCCCTTTCATCGCCTATCCGGATGGATCGGACTGCTTACCAGCGGTCGCGACCGCCGCCGCCGCCGTAGCCGCGGCCTCCGCCGCCAAAGCTCCCGCGGCCTCCGCTGCGCTCCGCGCGCGGGCGGGCTTCATTCACGGTCAGCGTGCGCCCATCGAGATCCGTGCCGTTGAGCTGCTCGATTGCCGCGGCGGTATCCGCCTCGTTCTGCATCTCAACAAACCCGAAACCGCGGCTGCGACCCGTCTCGCGATCGGTGCAAATCTCCGCCGATGCCACAGGCCCGACGCTCTCGAACGCCTGCTGCAGCCCGTCCGAAGTTGTTCCGTAGGAGAGGCCTCCCACAAAGATCCGCTTTGCCATTGATGGCTCCTTTCCCACCTCAACCGGTCTTGTGCGCTTCGAAAGCACAGTTCGGGATCGGAACCATCTGGCCCAACACGAACCACACTCTTCTTTGGCCGCCCGAGAGTGGAAGACGACCATGCACGCGCGCATTATAACCGGTTTCCGCGGAACATGCAAGCAGAATCTTTGGCCCGCGGGATTCCGAGAACACAGCACGCATGCGGTCTCGGCCGGATTCGGCCGGCCATTCCTATTTCGGTATCCCAGAGCACCCGCGGCGGCCTATCCGCGCCGGCCTCCTTCATCCGCCGTATCGATGCCGGCGCGCGACCTCACCCCAGCGCGACATCCAGGAGCATCATCACGGCAAAGCCAAGCATGACGCCGGTGGTGGCGATGTGGAGATTCCCGTTGCGCCCACCCTCCGGGATGAGCTCCTCGGCAACGACGAAGATCATCGCGCCCGCGGCGAAGGCCAGCGCGTAGGGCAGGATCGGCTGGGCCACGATCACGGCAGTCGCCCCCAACAACCCAGCCACCGGCTCCACCATGCCGGAGATCTGCCCGTACCAGAAGCTCTTCAGGCGCGTGAGCCCCTCCCGGCGCAATGGCACCGATACGGCCATTCCCTCGGGGAGGTTCTGAATGCCAATCCCCACCGCCAGCGCAATCGCCCCGGCGACCGTGGCACCAGACATCCCCGCCGCGGCCGCGCCAAACGCCACGCCGACGGCCAGCCCCTCCGGGAAGTTGTGCAGCGTGATCGCCAGGATCAAGAGGGTGCTGCGCCGCCACGAGGTCGGAACCCCCTCCGGCGCTGCAGACGGCCCGCCGGAGTGCAGGTGCGGCAGCAGGCGATCCGCCAGGCGCAAGAAGGCCCCGCCCAGCAAGAAGCCGACCACGGCGGGAAACCAGGCCGGCAGTGACTGGCCCTCCGCCAGCTCGATGGCGGGCGCCAGAAGCGACCAGAAACTGGCCGCGATCATCACCCCGGAGGCGAACCCCAGCATGCCGTCGAGCATCCTGCGGCTCATCTCCTTTCGGATAAAGACGGCACCGGCACCCAACGCCGTCATGAACCACGTAAAGAGCGTGCCTAGAAGGGCCTGCACCACGGGATTGAGACTCTCAAAGTAGGTGATCACCGATGATCTGCCTCCTACGGATGAAGGCCAAGGCCCGCGCATCGCGCGACCTGCCTGACACCCGCACCCAGAAAATGCTCCGTTCCACGCCAAACGCCGCACATACCGGGCAAAACCCGGTCACCTCACGCGCTCCTGGCGAGCGCCCATCACGGCGTACTCCACCTCGATGCAGCCGCGCCCCATCGATCCGCTGGAGCGCGCCATCCCCACTCCACCGACCACGCGATGCCACTCCAACACCTCGGTCCTCGCCG
>DUUU01000585.1 GCA_012841485.1 Armatimonadota bacterium | reverse complement strand
GCCGACGATCACCTCCGAGGGAGTCTCCGTGCGGATGACGTCCGCGCCCTCTTTCGCCTCGAACCGGAAGAGGTACTGGCCCTGCGAGGTGAGCGCCAGGCTCTTGGTGTAGACCTTGCCGGTCACGTAGTCACCGTCAGTCGCCGGCGACATCGGCACCACTTCCTCCTGGTCGCTACCCGGTTTCTTCAGCAGCAGGCGGACGTACTCGGGCGCCTTGTTCGCGCCGTAGGTGTACTTCACCGAGAAGGTGAAGATACCACCCGCGTAGCCACCCGCCGCCGGCGAGACCGACGGCTCCGTCAGGAGCGGCCGCGTCACCTCAAACGGTGCCGGACCCGCCAGGCTGACTATCTCGCCGTCTACGTCCACCGCCTGCACCGAATAGGTGTAGGTGCCTATCTCGTCCACCGGCACGATCGCGGTGTACTTCCACCCGCCATTGGCGAGCCGGGTCGTATCCACATCGGTCGTGCGCATCGGGTATGGGCCGAGGTCTTCCGTGCCCCCGCCTTCCGTGCGCCTGGTAAGCAGCAGGGCCAGCTCGTTCTTCTCGGGCAGCTTTTGCCCCTGATGCCGGTAGGTCACCGTGAACTCGAAGCCACGTCCGACGATGCCAGTCGGCTGATCGACCTTCAGGTCGGAAAGCTGTGGCGGATACGGCACGGGCTTTTCAATCTTCAGCACTTCCGGGCCCTGATTCGCCCGTGCGCGATCCTGGTCGGCGCCCGCAGGCCAGACGTGCCACTGGATTCCGTCGTGGAACTCCACGTACCAGGCCCACTTCCCGAGCGTGTCGGCAGTCTCCGGGATGTCGGTCGTCACCTGATAGACGCGACCATTCTGCACCGGGTCGGCGCTCGTCGTCGTAGCGGCTATCGGCAACGGGGCGGCCGGCTTATTGGGCGCATACAGGTACACCCGGATAGCATTCGCCTGCCCGTCCGGGAGCGGCGCCGTCGCGGGCTCGTGCCCATCGGCATCCGTGTAGCGCACCGACCACGTGAACGGCTTGCCATCCTCCGCGTCAGTCGCAGGGCCGGACTGGGGATCCACCTTCGGATCCGTCAGCTGCGGCGGAGTGTTCACCGCCAGGTCCGGGAACCGCTTGCTGCTGTCCGCAGCAGCGCCCGCGGGGTACTCCACCGCATCCCGGCCGTCGCTCGCCTCGAAGTAGTACTCATAGAGGCCGACAGGCAGGCTGCCGAGCGAGACGGTATAGAACACGCCATTGCGGATCGCTTCCGGATCCGTCGCACCCTCTGGATTCATGTTCAGGGTGTGCGCCGGTCCCACCATCGGATCCGCGGGGCTCTTCCACACCACCGCCCGAATGTGCGAGGGGGCTTCCCCGTTGGCATCGGTGTACTTCACCCGCAGGGTCACCTTCTGCCCCGGGAGAACCGGCACGATGCTCGTCGGATTCTGGAGCGAGAGCCGGCCGTTGACGCTGGTCTCACTCAGTTCCGGCGCATCCGCGATGCTCGGCCCCGTGCCGCTCACCGGTTCCGCGTCTAGCGCGAGGTAGTTCGGCCCAGGGTTATCCCTCGCCTCGATCGTGAACGAGTACTCGCCCGCGGCATAGGGGAAGTCCTCGACCAAGTCCTTGGACACGGTGCACTCATACACCTCGCCCCCATCCTCCGGCGTGTACTTGCCGTTGCTCCCCGCCTGGGGGGTCATCGCGTAGGTCCCCACAAGACCGCCCCCGGCGCTGGCCGGCAGGTAGATCTTGAGCACCGGATTGTTCGCCGCTGGCGGGTTGCCAGCATCATCCGTGGGATCCACCTTTGGATCCTCGTACTTGACGGAGTAGGTGTAGGTATCGGCACGCGATCCCGACGCGGGCTCCACCTTCGCCTCGGAGAGCTTCGGCGCGCGGTTGATATACGGCCCGGGAAGCCGGCCCAGGGTCACGCGGTGCGCGCCATTGGACGATTCGACCTCGAACTCATACGAGTAGGCTCCAGATACCAGGCCGGGGCTCTCCTTCTGCAGGTCGTAGCGGTAGACTCGCCCCGTATCAAACGGGTTCGTGTCAATCGCGGTCATCGTGAAGGGAGCGCCCGGCAATAGCTCGCCATCCGGGCCCCACACCCTCAGCTTCGGATACCCGTCGGTTGGAGCATCGTTGTCCGCGTCGGTGTATCGGACCTCGAAGCGGTACATGTTCACTTCGGTGCCAGCCGTCGGCGAGACCGAGCCGTCGCTAAGCACCGGCGCGTTGTTGACCAGCGGCCCGGCGTATCCGCCGCCAGCACCCATCAGGCTGGTAAGGTTGGCGCCATCATGGGCCTCGAAGTGGTAGACATGGAATCCGCTGTCGAGCGCCGCGGTGCTGAACTCGAAGATCACTCCGTCCGCGAAGTTCTGATCAGTCGAGTCCACCTGGATCCGGGTGATGTTCGCGTCGCTCCACACCGGGTCGTTGTCAATCACGAGTCGGAGTGACGCGGGAAGACCCGCCAGCGGCGAGTCGTTATCAGCGTCGACGTATTGGACGCGCCACCGGAAGGTCGTGCCGCGCGGGCCGACATCGGGGGCGAGCAGCAGCCGCCCGATTCGGAAGACATCACCGGCGCCACCCGCCTGCACGTTCGCGGCGATCGGATCTCCGGTGACGGTGAGCTCGGTGGTGCCACCGGCCGTCGCGGCGGTGTTCCCCCGGATCTCCAGGGAGCAGCGCACGGGCAACAGCCGGCGCTCGGCCGGGGTCGCGCCCCAGCCAGCAAGCACCTCGATCACCTGCCCCTTCCACTCATCGGCAGCAACATCGACCCGCGTGGGCACCGTGATCGTGGTTCTCGTCCGCGAGACGATACGATCCTCCTGGCCATCATAGGTGACGTTTGCAAGCGCCAGGATCGGCGGGGTGTTCCGGTTGACGACTGGCCCGCTCTTCGGCTTCACGCGGTCCTCGATATCCGCAGTCAGATGCGTGCTATCAACAACCGTGCTAAAGCCATCCGACGCCAGGAACAGGAAGGTGTGAGGCTCCTCGCTCACGCTCAAGCGGAACGCCGGCTGGTTGGGCCCTGGATAGACGTAATCAACGCCATCCAGGTAGGTCTTATCAGACTCCGTCACCTTCGACATGGCGAAGGTGCGCCCGTTGGCCTCAATGGTCTGGAAGACCACCTGATCACCGTCTTTCACGGCGTCGCTGGTGTCGTTATCTCCATTCGGGTCATTCAGATCGAACCCGGGGCTGATGGTAACCGTGGTACCACGGACGTCGGTGACATAGTACCACCGCTTGGCCGCGCCCCCAGAGGTAAAGCGAGCCATCCATCCGCGTTGAACGCCCGTTGCATCCGCGACATTGAAGGCGCGAGGCCCAACCAGGGCGCCCTGCACTGTGGTGGTGAGCTCGTTCTTAATGACGGGATCGACCATCACCTGCATCAGGAGCGGCGCCTGGTTGTTGGCGTCCAGGTAGTTCACCTTGTAGAAGAAGGGCGTTGCCGTAGTGCCGGAGGTCTTCCCGGCGGCGTCGGTCACAGTGCCGCCCGAGAGCTGCGGCGGGCGGTTGACGACGACGTTCGGGCCGTCGAACGGCTTGCCGCGCCCGGTGGCCGGAAGCAGAGTGCACTCGCCATCCACCGCCTCGGCGGCGGTGTTCCAGTTGTCCACGAACGCGAAGTAGTGCCGGTGCATTCCCTGGGTCAACTGGAAGTCGGTGCCGGTATCATACTTATACACGACCGGCTGGGTGGTCGGCCACGTTACCGGCTCCTTCGGCACCATCGTCACACGCCGGTATTGCCCGGTGTCGGCAGGCTCTTCAATGAAGAGCCACGGCTTCAGGGGCTGGGCGCCATCCAGATCCTGGTAGGTCACCTCAAACGTGAACTGACCATCCTCCGGGCCCGTTCCCGGGGTGACCGAGGGGTTGCTCAGGACAGGCGCGTGGTTCACGCGGAAAGTATTGATCGAGCGCTCGGCATTGAGCGCCGCCAGCGAGGTTCCGGGGTCCGTCTCGCTATGGGCCTGTCCCGGCCACTGCGTGGTTCGGACGCCATCGCTCGCCTCGTAGTAGTAGCGATAGATCCCCGGCGAGAAGCTCATCTCCAGATGATACCACTTGCCATCCGTGAAATTCTGGTCGGAGCTATCCTCCTCCAGTAGGTTGAACGGGGATCCGGAAACCGGGGTATAGCTCCCTGGGCCCGAGCCGGTCTTCCGAAGAACATGGACCTGCAAGCGCTTCGGAGGCGCGCCATCGGGCCGCGGGATATCTTGCGAATCCGCGGGCAGGCCAGAGTGGATGTACTGGATCCGGAACGGCCACTTGTAGGCGGTCGTCTGCCGCGCCTTGTTGAAGTGCGTCCGGTAGTCATCCTTGATCTGGATCGGCGACCCGACCGTGTAGTTGGGATCCGTGGGATCCTTACTCGGATCGAAGGTGCGGTGGGTTTCCGCCGCGTACGTCGTCAGGCTGATGATCTCGCGGTAGGGATCCGGCCGGTTCCGCTCTTCCACGCGCAGCACCGGATCCACCTTCAAGGTATCGAGACGCGAGTCGAGATCGCCGACATTCGATTGCTCGCCCTGGAGTTGCGCATCCTTGAGGCCGGTGTAGGCGACCCACGTGGTGCGCGGGCCGGGCGGCGCCGGATAGGGCCGGCCCTCCGGACCAGTCGTCGCGTCCCCGGGCGCGGTGCTGATCATCTTGTGCACGTCAAAGGTGATCGGATGGCGCACCGACCCTGGGAAGGCGGTATCAAAGGGCGTATCCGGGTTGTCGGAATTGGGATCGGTGGTCAAACGGGTGCGCTTGCTCCAGCAAACGATATCCCGGCTGATCTCGTACTGGAACTTCAGCCGCCCGGGACTGAAGACCTGGCGCGCCACGGTCGGAAGCGCGGCGCCAAAGGGGTTGTTGGAGTCGATCGTCATCGCTCCAAAGGGAGCGGGGTCCACGAGGGGACCATAGAGGAAGCATTCGAAGTTGTTGTCCCACGTCTTCCCCCTGCCGCCATTCGTGAAGGGCCCGCCCACGCCGCCATCCACCGCCATCTGATCGGTTGGCTGCACCACGTAGGTCCACACGGCATCCGTGTTGCCCAACTGCCGGGTCATCTGCATGAAGTGGGGGGTGCCATCCGATGGGTCGCCGTCGCCATCCTCATCAAACCGGATCACCAGCGGCGAGGGAGTGCCCGAGGCATTGGGGTAAACCGCTGACGTGAGGATGTTGCGCCAGGTGTCGTAGCGCGCGTTCTGCCACGACAAGATCCGGTTGGGCGATGGTGTGCCCTGAGCCGGGAAGTTGAGCGTCTGGTCGACAGCGCCGAAGTTGAGCGACTGCCGGTTGCGCACACGGAAGATGAAAGTGGACGAGCCGGTGCCCTGGCGGTCGTGCTGGGGATCGCGCGGCAGGACGGTGACACCGCCCTCGTTAAACATCCCAGGATTGCCACCCATCTCATCGAGGTAGCCGTTGGTATCCGGGCTGCCCGCCTCATCGCAGGGGAAGAAGTGGTTGCGGCCAAAGTTCATCAGGAAGATCTGCGGGCCTTGCTGCCACGTCGCCGCGGTGATGCCTCCGCCCGGCATCGCCTGCGGTCCCTTTCCATCGGAGCCCGAGCCGGGGAAGACCGACTCAAGGTTCTGGTTCAGCACGGTGCGGGCGCTGCCCTGATTGGGCACGCCGTCCACATCGCGGTAGGCGATGAGGAACTGGTAGAAGCCATGGCCAGTACCCGTACCTGGGTCGGGGAGCCGCGGCACTATCCCAAGCTGCTCACCAATGGCGGGACCGGGAATAGCATACCGGTACCACACGCCTTCCATGTAGTGGGAGGCCGTCAGCGATGCCGGATCGAGGTTGCGCCCGATGTTCGCCTCACCCAGGGTGGTGCCATCGACCTCGAACGGCACCATCACCGCGGAACCCTGTGCCCCCCCAAGGTTGACCAATTGCCCCGTGGCCGGGTTGCGGATCCAGATGCGCGGGTAGCCGGCCTGAAGCGGCTCGCCGTCATAGTCTCTGATCTTAATGAAGAATTCATAGACGGAGTCTTCCGTGCCGATCACGGGGTTGACCTGCACGTCGAGAATCTCCGGCGTGAAGCCGACAGGGAAGCTGAGAGTGGAGGTTGCAGTACCATCGTTGGCGTGGCCGCCTTGCACTCTCAGCTGCGCGGTGTAGTTGTCCTGCCGCGACGGCGTCTGCCCTGAGGCGGTGTAGTTATAGGGTGAGGCAGCGACGCCAGGCGCGGCGTAGGTCTGTTGCACAGTGCCGGTGTCGCTCTGGAGCAGGCGCACCTCATTAATCAGCGGCGCCGCGGCCGGGGTGGTCGCGTCCGTCACCGTCCACCCGAAGGTGACGTTCACGCCCTTTTGGTAGCGGCCGTTACGGACCTGGGGCGCGTAGGCCGGCGAGACGACTCTGAAGTTGCTGAGCGTCGGCGTGGCGGCTATCACGGCCACCACGATACCCGCCAGAAAGAGCGCCGCAAAACCAAGCACCAGGCGGTGTTTGGCGCGGCCCTTCTCGCCGGCCCAGGGCCAGCGCGAAGAACGCTTGGCCGCGCGCCGGCGGGCATGCCGTTTCGCGTCTCTGTCCTTCATCCGCCGCAGGAAGTTCAGGCTGCCGTCCATGTTACGCATCCCCTTTGCACTGGCTCCTTGGGAGCCGCGCTTGATGTCTGGCTGTGTTCACGGGTCAGCAACGTTTCCCTGCCCGCCTGGGGCAGGGAGACACCATGGGTATTCGCACTTCAGCGCCCGGCTCTACGCGGGCGGGTGCCCGCGAAAGCCAATCCTACCACGCACCCCTCACACTCCGGGGCTGAAGGAGAGATTACAACTGCATCTGCGTTCAGCGAGTGGCGCACCCCTGTGGCATCCACCCGCCATTCACTCCGTTTCAAGGGTCACTTCGTCGCGGCCCTCGGGAATACCCGCGGCGCAGGGGGGGGCAGGGTCTGGCTTCCACTGCGTCCCGATTGCGACGCGGCTTGATCTCCTCAGCGGCCATCGAGGAAATGCCCGCGAAAAGGCTGCTACTCAGGGCAGGCCCACTAGCCGCTTACACCTTAGACCGTCACCCGTTCCTGATTGTTCCATGCCCACTCTACCCGCGACCGCCGCGAGGCAGTCTGGATCGGGCGTTTCCTTGAGCAGGCGCTCACAGGGCAACCGCGCAAGCGACACAGCCTTCACAGGCGTACCTCTTCGCCAGGCGGTCGGCAAGCTCCTTCTGGGAATTTCAGGCCTGTGTGGCAAGTCGAGAAGCGCGGTGTTCTTGTCCTCCCGCGCGCGGAG
>DUUU01000584.1 GCA_012841485.1 Armatimonadota bacterium | reverse complement strand
GAGGGAGGCCACTTCGGCCTCCCTCTCGCCTCAATCGTGGAGCCAACAGCCGCCATGTGGTGCCGCAGCTTTGGCCTGGCATCTCACCGCTCGCGCAGCGCCTTGGCACGCTGTGCGATATGCTCCGCCGTGAGACCGTAGTACTTCATGAGCTGCCAGGGCAGGCCCGACTTGCCGAAGGTGTCCGGAACGCCAACCATCTCCAGCTTCACCTGGCGAGCGCATCCCTGGAGGATCACCGGTGCCACCAGGCCGCCGAAGCCGCCCGTCTGGTGCTCCTCGGCGGTGAGAACGACGCCCGTCTCCGCCGCTGCGCGCACAATCGCCTCCCGGTCAATCGGCTTCACGGTGTGAATGTTGACGACGCGCGTCTCGAGGCCATACTCCTCCTTCAGGATGTAGGCCGCTCGCATCGCCTCGGGCACCATCGGCCCGCACGCGATGATCGCTATGTCTTCGTTTTCGTTCTTGTAGTCGGACGCCAGGCACGTCTCGAAGGCGTCGATGAACTTCGGCGCGGCGCCCCGATAGCGGATCACGTTGGCCTTCCCGAGCACGAAGGGGGTCTCCGGGCCGGTGACCACCGGGGTCGCCTCGCGGGCATAGCGAATGTAGGTCGGGCCGACCACGTCCAGGATGCCTGCCCGGGTCGCCTTCTCCGTCTCCACGGCGTCACACGGCACCAGCAGCGTCATCTTCGGGAGGATCGCCATGAGGCTGATCTCCTCCAGCGCCTGGTGCGTCGGGCCATCCTGGCCAACGGAGATACCGCCGTGCGCGCCCGCAATCTTGACGTTGTGCTCGCCGTAACAGAGCGTCGTGCGGATCTGATCCCAGCAGCGGCCGGCGCCAAAGACGCCGTAGGTGCCAGTGACCGGAATCTTGCCCTCCTTGGCGAGGCCAGCAGCCACGGAGATCATATTCTGCTCCGCGATGCCGACGCTGAAAACGCGGTCCGCGCGCTCGGGGTGGTTCGCTTCAAAATCGGTGATCTTGATGGACGCGGAGATGTCTGCATGGAGGGTGACCACGCGGGGATCCTCGCCGGCCTTCTCCAGACCTCGTCCGAAGCCGAAGCGCGTCGGATCCATCTCCACCTGCATGCCGCTCTCGCTGTTCCACCAGTAGCTGCGGGAGAAGGCGGGCACCAGGGCATCCGTCTCTGCCTCCACCTTCGCGGCATAATCCTCCGCCTTCGCCAGAAGCTGCCGCACCCTGGCGTCGGTAAGCGAGGGGCAGACGGCCTGCAGCTCCGCAAGCGCGCGCTCGAAGTCGGCCTTCTTGGGCGGGATGCCATGCCATCCCACCTGATCCTCCATGAAGGAGATCCCCTTCCCCTTCACGGTGTCGGCGATGATCGCGACTGGCTTCCCCTGGACCTCTTTCGCGGCCGCAAACGCCGTGAGGAGCGCGCGCATATCGTGCCCGTCCGTCTCGATGACGTGCCACCCGAAAGCCCGATACTTGTCGGCCAGCGGCTCGATCTCCATCACATCGCTTACCGCGCCGTCGATCTGCAGGCGGTTCCTGTCGATGATGGCCACCAGGTTATCGAGCTTGAAATGCCCGGCGGACATCGCCGCCTCCCAAACGCTTCCCTCCTGCTGCTCGCCATCGCCCATGATGCAGTAGACGCGGTACGCCTTGCCATCCAGCTTCGCGGCGAGGGCAATGCCAACCGAAGCCCCCAGGCCCTGGCCCAACGACCCGGTGGAAAGCTCCACGCCCGGGCACTCCAGGCGGTTGGGGTGGCCCTGCATCGGCGAACCAAACTGACGGAGGAGCATCACGTCCTCCACGGGGAAGTAGCCCGCTCGGCCCAGCACCGCGTAAAGCGCCGGTGCCTTGTGCCCGCCGGACCAGACGACGCGGTCGCGATCCTCCCACTCAGGCTCCTCGGGCCGATGGTTCAAGACGCGAAAGTAGAGCGCCGTGGCGATATCCAAGATCGAGAGGGTGCCACCCGGGTGTCCCGATTGTGCAGCGTAGATCGAGAGGATATTGTAAGCACGCAACTCGGCGGCAATCGCCTCCAGGCGCTGAACCTCAGCAGCAGAAACCTCGGTCGATTTGCCTATATTCTCCACGTTTCATTCCTCCCATCCAAAAGAGCGTGTTCTGCACTTCGGCGGTGCTTGCTGCCGGACCAGGGGGGGCCGACGCTGCCGGCATCCGACCGCCCTCGCGGGTTGCGGCCTCGCAGGGCAGGCGATGGCGGCAAGACGATTCAGAGCATCCGGCGAAGTGCGCATCGTTCCGTCGCTCCACACAGATCAGGACCGATGCCATGATGTCATTGGCGTGGGACGCCTCGATGTGCAGGATTCCCTGGGGCCAGGCCGCGCGTCCGACAGCCAGGCTCCCGGGCTCACTATATCACGGCAGCCCATCCTCGTCAAGACCCGGGGGGAGACTGCGTAGAAGAGCCCTGCTCGCAGAGGCGCCTTCCCCGGGCGTTCAGGACACGGGATTGGCTGGTCGCGCGCCGCCAATTCACGGTGCGCTACATCAGACCATCGAGCGCGCTCGCCGCGCCTCCGATGCACTCCTCCATGACCGAGAGGGCACGGTCGATCTCTGCCTCGGTGACGATGAGCGGGGGCTCCAGGCGAACAACGCAGGGATTATTGAGGCTGTAGGCCACCAGCACGCCCTCATGCCCCATCGCCGTGATCACCAGCTTCGCCACATCGGCATCGGCGAACTGGACGCCGGCCAGCAGCCCCTTTCCGCGCACCTCCGTGATGATCGCCGGGTAGCGCTCTTGAATGCGGCGCAGCCCGTCCAGGAGGCGCGGCTCGAGCGCGGCGGCGCGCTCCGGGAGCTTCTCTTCAATGGTCGTTCGCACGGCGGCCAGGCCGGCCGCGGCCGCCAGGGGGTTTCCTCCAAAGGTAGAGGAGTGCAGCCACGGGTTCTCGCCAAACAGGGCGTCCCAAATCTCGGCGCGCGCCATGAACGCGCCCACTGGCATCACCCCGCCGCCCAGCGCCTTGCCGAAGCAGATGATATCCGGCTCGATGCCATACAGATCCGCCGCGAAGAGCCGTCCGAGGCGGCCAAACCCGGTGCGTACCTCATCCAGGATGAGGAGCACGCCCTTTTCATCGCACGCCTGCCGGACCTGCTTCAGGTAGTCATCCGGCGACACGCGCACCCCTGCCTCTCCCTGAACGGCCTCCAGGATCACCGCCGCCGTCTCCTGATCGATCGCCTCGCGCAGTGGCTCGATCTCGCCAAAAGGCACCTGGCGGAAGCCAGGCACCAGGGGATAGAAGGGCTCTTTGTAGACCTCTCGGCCCGAGGCGCTGAGGCTGCCCAGGCTCTTCCCATGGAACGCCCCCACCGCGCTGATGATGCCCGGCTTGCGCGTGAAGACGCGCGCGCATTTCAGCGCGCCCTCCACCGCCTCGGTGCCGCTGTTGCAGAGAAACGTGTATTGCAGGCGCCCGGGCGTCACCTCGGCGAGGAGCGCGCAGAGATCCGCCACAGGCTGGCTGAGGAAGTACTGCGTCTTCAGGGGGAGCCGGTTGAGCTGCTCTTGCACCGCAGCAACGACCCGGGGATGGCAGTAGCCAAGCGAGAAGACGCCATAGCCGCCGACGAAGTCGAGGTACTCCTTGCCGGACATATCGCGGACAATCGTGCCCTCGCCCGCCCACTCCGGAACGCCGAAGCCCGCGAACTTGAGCAGGTTCGCCGCGCCAGGGTTGACATGCTCGCGGTATTTCTCCACCACGTCATCCGCGATGCGCTCGACCTCGTCGGGCGTGAAGGGAACAGGGTTCATTGGCTCCTCCCGCAGTTCATTCCAGGTTGCAGAATGCAGATGGCCGGATGGCATTCGGACGCCGCCCGCCGCTTTCCAGCCAGGCCGGGGCGCTCCCACGCCATGTGCCTACCGGCCTCATTATAGCATGCGGGCCGGTGCTCCGCAACCGCGACCCGGATCCGAGGTGGGCCCCCGCGGGGCTGTGATCGTGGAAGCTCCTGTCAGGCGGGGGCGCCGTTTTCCTCCTCGGGGGGCTCCCAGAGATGGATGCGGAGGTCGATGCGCCCGGCCTCATCGAAGCGCACGCCCTCTGCCTCCAGGCGCTGGCGCTGCTCAGCCATCGACTCGCGGTCGGGCCGCTCGGAGATTGTTCCGCGCGACGAGACGACGCGGTGCCACGGAACGGAGGGAGGGGAAAAGCGCATGGCATAGCCCACGGCGCGCGCCCGCCCCGGGCATCCGAGGTGGTCGGCGATCTGACCGTAGGTCATCACGCGCCCGGCAGGGATGCGGCGCACAGCGGCCCAGACGCGCCGGCAGAACTCCTCCGCGCTCGCCCGGCGGGCGATATTGTAGCCCATCAGCGCGAATCCCCCGCGCCTCCACGGCTCGCTTCGACGGCGGGAGAGCCAGCGAGGACGGCGGGCACCTGCGAGCGCGTGTGCCATATGCCCGCGAACAGCGTGGTTGCCAGCGCGATCCCCCAAGCGGCGGCGATGGCGCGGTAGGATCCTGGTCTTCCGCGTGATAGTATGGGAGCTCCGGAAACGCAGAGGAATAACCATGCGACAAGGAGCGGCAGCATCCACAACAGGTGGAGCCTAAGCGCGTGTTGCACACTCAGGGCAGCCAGAACGGCCGCGGGAGATGCCGCCAGCGTCTGCTCCATGCGAGGCGATTCGAAGGCATCGCCGGCCCACCTGGCCCAACGCACGAAGGGGCGATAGAGGGTGAACAGCGCCAGCCATCCCAACAGGAGCGCCAGTGCGTGCCAAGCGCGCGTGAGAGAGAGAAAGGGAGTCGTCGCCACGGCGGCACCGAGGGCGGGCAGACCCGGGAAGAGGGCAAACACCACCGACCAGGAGAGGAGGTTCAGGGCGCGCTCGCGGAGCGGCGGTCGCGGCGAGCCGCCGGGCCCACGCAGGAAGTTGGCGCCATCCCGGCTCTGAGTGCATAGGCTCGCCTCCTCATCCGGGTTGTCATAGAAGGCGATGCTTTCTCCGTCCGGAGACCAGGCGGGGAAGTAACCATGAGCGAAGAGACGCAGACGGTTGCCCTCCGCCTCGCCCACCATCATCTGACCGGGGGCACGCGCCTCCGAGTAGAGCATGCCGTCATCCGTAGGGGAAGGCACCAGCGGCACCAGGTCCTCAGGTACGTGAAGGCGCCTTATATGGCCGGTCGCCATCTCATAGTGGAGCGATGGCTCCGCCACATCCTCCGCCAGGATCGTGAGGGCGCGTCCCTTCCTCGTCCAGAAGAGACGGCATGGCGGCACCTGCGCGATCACACGGAGGGAACGGTCGCGCCGGTGATAGAGATGGAGGCAGAGCATGCCGGGCATCTCGCACGGCGCCGTGAACGCCAGCCACTCGCCATCCGGGGAAGCGGCGAGGGCGTCGACCGGCGAAGGGAGCGACCATGACAGCGGCGTGCCGTCCGGCACGCGCACGCCCGTGATCCGCCCCTGCGCATCCGCGAAGCAGAGCGAGGCACCCACTCGGTCCCACAAGAGCGGCGGACGCACGCCGCTGGGGATTCGCAGGATGCGCACCCCACCCGTGCCATCCGCGCGTATGATGCCCACTTCCTGTCCCCGGCCCAGACATACAAAGGCAATCTGGCGTCCATCGGGCGACCACGCGGGGTCACACCCATACGCCAGGAAGCGCACGCGCCCCTCGGTCCGATCGAGGAGATAGATGCGCCGCCCCCCGGTGGTGAGGAGAAGAGCTCTCCCGTCCGGCGACCAGATCGGGCATTCTGTCAGGAGTCGTCCTGGCAATGCATGCCACCTCACGCGCTCCGCAGACCGCCGGCAAACGGCAGCCTGGGGCGCCATCCGGTGGAGTGTTCGCGGAGACACCTGAGCATTCCTGCGTTATGCAGGCGCCTTCCAGGCAAGCAGCAGCGTCTCGTCGAGCGCTGCGAAGCCGACGCCTGATTGCCGGGAGACGCGATGATGGCATGGCCTATGGCGGCGAGCACCAAGGCACGTCGTAGAGAGTACGCAACGCAGGGAGGGCGATATCGCCGCGAAGGCTTATCGGACGCTCGGGGAGCCACTCTACGTGAGGAGACTTCATGCCCCCCGAGCGAGCGCAGCCACTGCGTCCTGCATACTCTCATGGACGTCGAAGAGGCGCGTTAGATTGGCTATCTCCAGGGCCTTGGCGACGGCCGGGCTGAGGTGTACCAGGCGCAAGCTGCCACCCGCCTCGACCACACGGCGTCGCGCTCCAATCAGAGAGCCCAACCCCACGCTGTCGATGAACTTCACGCGGCGCATGTTCAGCAGAATGTGCCGGCAGCCTTCCTCGATCACCGCAGTGAGCCGGCCCTTAAGGAGCTCCGTCGTCTGCATATCCACCCGCCCTACGAGGGCCACCTCGGCGATCTCGCCGGTTTCCTTTCTGACCACGATCTCCAGATCCATCGTTTCACCTTCTCTGGTACGGAATTCCACCCTGGCGGCGGCCCTTGGCCGGACCGGCGGGTGACGAGCACGATACGCGAATACCGGAGGCGTTTCCGCGCACTCCGGGCAATAGCGCGGCAGGCTCTTCTGCCTGCGGCGGCCGAATCGGCCCTGCGATCTCCGCCGGCGTCTTGCGAAGGACGCGCCGCCATGCCCTCAGACGAGCAAGAACACACCAGACGGCGATGCTTGACTCCGGCGCCGATGGAGGCTTCTGCAAGTAGGGTGCCGCCCGCTTCCCGCGCGCGGGCTATCGTCCTCACTCACCAGCGCCGTCACGCGCGCTCAACGGGCTCAGAAACGGATAGCGAGCCGCCTCCGCCATCCCGTAGCCCTTCTGACCATCGAGAACCGGGAGTCGGAGGCCGGGCACGACGATGCCAGGATGATGCCCCCGTGCTTCCAGGCCGCTCGCCGCTCCAACCACCTTGCACGGCGTATCCGCTGATGCCCGCGCCAAGGCCTCACGCGCCCATTCCTCGGCATATGGGACCCGGGGGAGTCGGGACATCACCCTCTCGGACCGGCTGGCTGCATACTACCCGTGCAACCATCCTTTCCATTTTCGCAGGCGATCAAACTTGGCTTGTCGGGGCAAAGAACCCGATGGCATCCCCTCCGTTCGCCAACGTGAAGCCGCCTCCTACATGCCCGCGGTCGCTCGCGAGGAGATCCCATCGCGGCTGCATCATGGAAAGGCATCACTCTGGCAGTGGAAGGAGGAGCTGGGTAAGCATCCGGGCGTTCTTCCCCGCCTTGCCCTGGTAGTGGTTATTGAAGAAGACAAAGGTGTCGCTGGTTTGCGTTGCCAGCTGGGCGATGCGTGGCACCCACTCCGCGAGCTCTTCCTGGGTGTAAAGGTAGTCGTAGCGTTGCCAGGGCTCATCGTGCCGCCACCACGCACGGGCGTTGCGCCCGTGGAAGCGCACATAGCCCACACGCGACGTGGCAACCGCCAACGGGGGCATCAACCCCTTCAGCCGGGGCTCATCAACGCAGCAGAAACCCAACCCGCAGTCCCGCAGCAAGTCGAAGAGGCTCTCATCCAGCCACTCGCGGTTGCGAAACTCCACCACCGTGGGCAAGCCCTGCATCCGCTCGGGCAGGCGCCGGATGTACTCCCGGGTCTCGTCGCAACAGCGGAAGGACCACGGGAACTGAGCCAGCACGCACGCCAGTTGGCCCGCATCCACCAGCGGAGCCACAGCCTCCACGAAGCGGGCAAAGAGGGCATCGGTCTCCGGGCCAGCCCGGTGCCAGGCGCCCACCGCTGGCGCGCCATCGCCCCCTCATGCGTCATCTGGCGGTTCGCCTTCACCGCGAAGCGGAATCCAGGCGGCACCTTCTGCTGCATGCGGGCGAAGGTCGCGGACCCGGGCATCCGGTAGTACGTGGAGTTCACCTCCACGGTATTGAATTGCTGGGAGTAATGGGCGAGCATGTCCCGCTCGGGCAGGTTCTCCGGGTAGAAGAAGCCGCGCCAGTCTGGATAGCTGAACCCAGAGGTGCCGATGTGAATCGCCATGAGCTCTCCCTGCCGACTATCCCAGTATAACACCCCTCGCCAGCGCCGTCAAGAGTCTTCGCAGGGCCTTTCGATTATTGAGAAGCAGGAGCGGGTAGAATGGGGGCATGGATAAGGACGCGGTAGTTACTAGCTTGGTTGAGGCCCTCGCGTCTGTGCCAGATCCCCGCTCACGACACGGACGAAGG
>DUUU01000583.1 GCA_012841485.1 Armatimonadota bacterium | reverse complement strand
GGCGAGTCCGGTTACTACACAGAGTTTCCCGGTCTCACCCTGGATGCAGCGCGCTGGCTGGCCGGGCTACCCATCGCCCTTCTTGGCGTGGAGACGCCCTCCCTCTCCACCGTGGATGATCACGGCGTGCACCAGGAGCTGCTGGCAAAGGGCGTGGTGATCATCGAGGGGCTGGCCAATCTGGCGCGCATCCCCGCGGAGATGTGTTGGTTTGTGGCTCTCCCGCTGGCCCTAGCCGGCCTGGATGGCTCGCCCGTGCGGGCCGTGGCATGGCTACACCAGTAGCAGCGCCGGGTTTTCCAGGCGTTTGCGCACCTCTTGAAGGAAGAGCGCGGCCTGGGCGCCATCCACGGCGCGATGATCCGCCGAGAGCGTGACCCGCATGATCTGCGCCACCATCACCTGCCCGTTGCGGACCACGGGCGTCTCCTGGACACTCGCGATGGCCAGGATCGCGACCTGGGGCGGGACGATGATCGCGGAAAAGCTCTCCACGTCGAACATGCCCATGTTGCTTGTCGAGAAGGTGGCCTCTGTCAGCTCCTCCGGGCGCAACCCTCCCGATTTGGCGCGGGCGATCAGATCCTTGCTGGCACGGGCGATCTGCGTCAGGCTCTTCTCCTCGCAATGCATCAGCGCGGGCGCAACGAGTCCATCTGGCAGAGCGATGGCCATACCGATGTTGATCGCCTCCTCCTGGGTCAGGCGATCCTCCATCAGGCGCGCGTTGAACTCTCGATGGGTGGCCAGGGCGCCAGCCACGGCTTTCACCACCAGGTCGTTGACGCTCACGCGCGAGGCGTCGTCCGCCACGCTGTTGATGGTGTCGCGCAGCTTCAGCGCCTCGTTCATTTCAATGGCGATGGTGACGTAGAAGTGGGGGGCTTCCCGCTTGCTCTGGGCCATGCGCCGCGCGATCGCCTGGCGCATGGGGGCCAGACCTTCTGGCGTGACCTGGGCCGCCGGCTGAACGGGTCGCTTCTCGGGGGCGGCGGGCTTCGGAGCGGCGGCCTGTTCGGCGAAGTGAAGAACGTCATCGCGGGTGATCCGCCCGCCCGGGCCCGTTCCCTGCACCTGGCGCAGGTCGATGCCTCTTTCGGCGGCGAGGCGGCTGGCCAGCGGCGAGACCTTGAGACGTGCCTGTGGAGTGGCGCCGATTGCCCCGGCCTCTTCCTTGGGCATTGGGGCTTCAGGCGTGCCCCCGGAGACCGCCAGCGCCTGGGCCCCAGCGGAGGCCACCTCTGGCACCGCCTCCCGGCCTTCGCCGGCGCCCACCGTATCCTCGGCGATCTCGCCCTCCTCGCCTGTCTGCTTGCGCAGCGCCTCCAGGTCAATCGGCTCGTCGGGGGCGCCAATGACGGCGATCATCTCCCCGACGGGCACCGTCTCTCCCTCCTTGGCGACTTGTTTTCGGAGGACCCCATCGCCATACGCCTGAATGGCGATGTTGACCTTCTCCGTCTCGATCTCCGCGATATCCTCGCCTCGGTGGACGGGGGCGCCTTCGTCCTTGAGCCAACGGACGATCTTGCCCTCCTCCATGTCGTATCCCATTTTCGGCATGACTACCTTCGTCGCCATGGTGCCCCCTTCAGAAAAGTCGTGTGGCGTGGCGGGCTCTGCCGCCACGCACCGTGTTGGCCGCTAGGCCCCTAGTAGCTCCTTCACCGCCCGAATCACGTCGCCTTCGTCCGGGATCGCGGCTCGTTCCAGCTCGCGCGCATAGGGGAGCGGCACCTCCGGCTGTGCGACACGAGCAATCGGGGCATCCAGGTAGTCGAACGCCTCTTCCTGGATGCGCGCCGCGATCTCCGCGCCGATGCCCAGGGTGCGCCACGCCTCCTCGGCCACCACGGCCCGGTTCGTCTTCCTAAACGACTCCAGCAACGTTGGCGTATCGATGGGGCGCAGGCTGCGCAGATCCACCACTTCGCACGAGATCCCTTCTCCCTCCAGTTGGGCGGCCGCCCGGAGCGAGACCTGGAGCATGCGCGCATAGGTCACGATCGTGATGTCATGGCCTTCGCGCTTCACCTCGGCGCTTCCGAGGGGCACCTCGTACTCCTCCTCGGGCACCTCTCCCTTCACGTTGTAGAGCGCGCCATGCTCGATGTAGACCACCGGGTCCGGATCGCGGATCGCCGTCTTCAGCAGCCCCTTCGCATCATAGGGAGTGCCGGGCGAGACGACTTTCAGCCCGGGCACGTATGCGAACCAGGGATCGAAGGTCTGAGAGTGCGTCGCTGCGAGTTGGCCGAAGCCGGTGTTGATGCGGATGACCATGGGTGCGGAGAAATGACCGCCGAACATCGAGTGGATCTTCGCCGCGTGGTTGACGATCTGATCGAGCGCGAGCAGCGTGAAGTTGACGCTCATCATCTCCGCCACCGGGCGCAGGCCCACGATGGACGCGCCAACCGCCGTGCCGATGATCCCCGCCTCGGCGATGGGGGCATCTACGACGCGGCGTTCGCCAAACTGATCCAGAAAGCCGCGGGTGACCGCGTAGGTGCCTCCGTAGGCGCCGATATCTTCGCCGATGAGGAAGACGCGGTCATCGCGCTCCATCTCCTCGCGCAGCGCCTGGCGGATCGCCTCGCGAAAAGTGATCTCAGGCATTGCTAGCGATCCTCCTTCCGAGCCTCTGGGTGGATTGGCTTCACGTAGATATCCTCGTAGAGCCACTCCAACGGCGGTGGCGGGCTCTCCTCGGCGAAGCGAACCGCCTCATCGATCTCTACATGCACGCGCTTTTCCAGCTCCCCAAGCTCCTCGGGAGTCGCCGCTTGCTGCTCGATAATCTTGCGGCGCAGATACTCAATCGGATCGCAGCACTCGCGGAACTCTTCCACCTCGTCGCGGTCTCGGTAGAGCTCCGGGTCGGCCATCGAGTGGCCGCGATAGCGATAGGTTCTCGCTTCCACGAGCGTGGGGCCCTCGCCGGCACGGGCGCGGGCGACCGCCCTCTGCATCGTCTCGTACACCGAGAAGACGATCATGCCGTTGCACTGCTCGCCCGGCATATCGTAGGCGCACGCCTTCTGCGCGATGCTGCTCACCGCCGATGCCCGGGAGATGTCGGTGCCCATCCCATAGAGGTTGTTCTCGCACAGGAAGATCACCGGCAGCTTCCACAGAGATGCCATGTTCATCGCCTCGTGAAACTCCCCGATGTTCGTCGCGCCGTCGCCGAAGACGGCAATCACCACCCGGTCGCTCCCCTGGTAGCGCATGGCGAACCCGATGCCCGTCGCCAATGGCAGATGCCCGCCGACGATGGCATACCCCCCATAGAAGTTCCGCTCCGGATCGCACAGGTGCATCGAGCCGCCCTTGCCCTTGCTGATACCGGTGGACTTCCCCAGCAGCTCCGCCATCAGCGGCTTGGGGTCGGTTCCGCGGGCCAGAGCCCACCCATGGTCGCGGTAGTGGGTCAGCAGGTGGTCATCGTCAGTCACGGTGGCTAAAGCCCCGACCGCGATGGCCTCCTCGCCGATGTACAAATGCAGGAAGCCGCCAATCTTGCCATAGGCATACAGCTCCGCGCATCGCTCTTCGAAGACGCGGATCAGCTTCATCTGGTAGAACCATTTCTGGAGAAGCTCTTTGTCCATGTTCTCCTCACCCGCCGAACGGAAGCCAACCAGGTTAGTCCGCCGGCAAAGAAGGGGTTGCGTGTCGCACCCGGACGCTGGTGCGTCCATCTCCCTATTCTTCCCGCAAAGCGGGCGTACCTAAACCGCGCCTACTCCACGCGCCTATAGTGCGCGGGGCCCCTCCCGTTACACACGGGGGTTACTCCCACTCTTCCACCCATTCCTAGGCGCGTCAAGCGGGACGTACTTCCACGGGCAGCGGGGGGATCCTGGACACGGGCGTGGCGGGCTGCCTCGGAGCGCCGGCATCCGCCGATGGCTCCGAGCGTGCGGGAAGGCCGGCGTGGAGGCTCCAGCCCCCGCATGGGGAGAGGACGAAGGGGCGCCTCCGCCAGGGGGAGGTTCTAGCCGAAGGTGAGGGTCGGCCGGCGGCGCGCAAAGACGCCGTCAAGTCCTGTCCAGTGGCCTGCGTTGCTGAGTGAGATCAGCAACGCGACGATCATGGGGAAAGCCAGTTCCCCGACCGACGCGGTGCCCCACTCCGAGAGCCACCGCGCGCTGAAGAGGAGGAACGTCGTTCCGGCAGCCAGGCGGGTGAGGAGGCCGAGGAAAAGGAGGGCACCGAGGCTCACCTCGAGGATCGCCTTCAGGGGAGCAACTATGGCGGCGTGATCTGCCATCGCCTGCAGGGCTCCTTGCCAGAAACCAGGCGCCGCCCCGCGCGTGATCAGGCCCTGGATGAACCCAGCATAGGCCTCCGGCGCGTAGAGCCCTTTCTGGTGATTCTCAAGAAATACGCTGAGGAGGAGCAGCCCCAACGTGATGCGCAGCAGCGCCAGCGCGCGGCGCGGATTCACCGCCCATCGCGACGGGCTCGATTCCCTCTCCATGAGATTCCCCCCTCTCGTTGGGTTAGTGGGGTGATGTACCCCTCCAGCCTACCCCCTCCTCCCGTGAGTCAAACTCGAATGCTCTTGCTTTTGCGTCGCGCGCGACGGGCCCGGACGCGGCCCTTCCGTAGGCCCTCAACCGGTGTTTGCGGAGGCGGCCGGTTGGGAATATTGGGTGTTGCCGGTTGGCATCAAGGCGTGCCAGAGAACGGGCAGCCGCCGGAGCGGTGGGCTTGCTATGTCGGGCGCGTCTGCCAGGGTGGAGCACGCTTCCCGAAAGGGACACCCTGTGGCGGCAGCGCTCGTGGAGATAGTGATGCAGGGCAATGGCGAGGTGGTCGCGAGAGAAGGACCAGCAGATCTGACGGTGACGATAGTTGATGGCACTCCGCCAGTGGTGGTTCTGGCAGGCGAGGTGGATCTCGCCACGGCGCCTCAGTTCGAGAAGGCGCTCATCTCGCTCCTGATCCAGGGGCGAGACTCCCTCGCGGTGGACCTGGGAAGAGTGACCTATCTCGACAGCACCGGGATCAATGTGTTGATGAAGGCGATGAAGCTCTGTAACGAACGGGGTGGGAAGCTGGCTGTCGTGGCGGCATCCGAACGCGCCATGCGCGTGATGCGCCTCCTCAACCTGGACCGGGTGATGCCCATCCGGCAGAGGGATCCGATGCCTTGACACTCGCACCGGGGGTGTGATACGTTTAGGCAGGCCGCGGCATCGCGGTCCGGCATCGGACGTCTCCCGGTTCGCGAGGAAAGATGGCAGAAGAGAACCAGGCCCCCCCCGCCCTTGATGAGTGTACGGATTCGCGCGCGCTGGCGGAGCACATCGCCGCCGGGCAGGCGCGCTTGCGCGACGCCTTTCGCGCGTCTCCCTCGGGCCGGGCGCACAGTTTGGCGCTCACCGAGCTTTTCGATGCCGTGATCCGCCGGCTGTTCCTACTGGCCAGCCGCGAAGCCGAGGCCGACGTGCCGCCAACCGGGATCGAGATCGCCATCCTGGCCACTGGGGGATATGGCCGGCGCGAGCTCTGCCCCCGGTCCGATATTGACGTCGCCTTCATTGCCGCCGGGGAGGACGACCCCTACCTCGCTGCCGTCGTCCGGCGCATGTTCTTCTTGATCATGGACGTCTTCACGGTCCACTCGGATCTCAAGGTGGGTTATGCCTTTCGCGTGTTGGATGATTGCCCCGAGTTGGACCCACAGACGCGAACGGCGCTGCTGGATGGCCGTCTGATCGCCGGGAGCGAGGCCCTGGCGCGCCGCTTCCATGCCGAGTTGTTGCGCACCATGCGCCCGGCTGCCTTCCTCTACGACCGGCTTGCCGAGCGCGAGCGCCTGCGGCGCAAGCACGGCGGCTCCGTTCACTGCACCGAGCCGGATCTCAAGGAGTGCGCGGGAGGCCTGCGCGACCTCCACTTCATGGGGTGGGCGGCGCGAGCCCAGTCGAACCAGCCCCTGGATGATCCGTGGGCCTACCTGGTGGCCAGCGGCGATATCGATCCCGGGGCGCGCGGGCGCGCGGCCGAGGCGCACGAGTTTCTCCTGCGCGTGCGTCATGCCCTGCACTACGCACGCGAGCGCCGCTTCGACCGCCTCAGCCGCGAGCGTCAGGAGTCCGTGGCTGCGGCCCTCGGCTATGCCCACGGGCGCGCGCTGATGACCGACTACTTCGCGCACGCGGAGTGGATCCACGCCGGGGCGGTGCGCGTCGGCGAGCGCTTGCGCCGGCGAACGCTTCCGCTGGTCGATGGTCTGGTGGTCGAAGACGGCGAGATCGATACGGCCGATCCGGGCGCGACCTGGCCGGACCTGGCAAGCATCGTGGCGCTCTTCCGCCAGAGTCAGGTGCATGGGCTGCCGCTGCGCGCCGAACTGGGCGAGCGAATCCAGGCGGCGGCCGGCGACCTACCTCCAGAGCCGCCGGGGGACGCTGCCGGACGGCTCTTCCTGGAGATGCTTCGAGATGCCACCGGGGTAGAGGCGGTTCTGCGCCAGATGACACGCTGGGGTGTGCTGCAGCGCCTGGTGCCGGAGTTCGGTGAGGCGCTCCGCCTCGTTCCCCAGGCGCTCGTCCACGAGTACACCATCGGCGAGCACTCGCTTCGCGTCGTCGGTTTCCTGGAGCAGGCGCGCGCCAGTGCCGCGCCCGAGCGCGCCTACGCGCAGGCGTTTTCCGAAGTGCAGCGCCTCGACCTTCTCTTCCTGGCGGCGCTCCTGCACGACATTGGCAAACGTGCCGTGGGCGCGCGTCATGCCGAGGTGGGTGCCACCGAGGCCCACACGGTCGCACAGCGCCTGGGCCTCGACACTGAGGCCGCCGAAATGGTCGCCTTCCTGGTTCGCCACCACCTCTTGATGTCCGACACGGCGCGCCTGCGCGACCTCACCGAGACACAGGCGATTCGCGATTTCACGGCGACGGTCGCGACCGCCGAGCAGCTCAACAGCCTCTTCTTGCTCACCTACGCGGATCTGCGCGCCACCGGCGGCGGTGTTTGGACCCCCGTGCAAGAGCGCTTCCTGGAGGACCTCTACTATCGCGCGCACCACGCCATCACCGCGCCCGAGCCGGAGGAGGACCTGATGGTCCGGGTGCAGCGTCGGCGGCGGCGTATGCAGCGCGAGTTGACGCTCCAGAATCTTCCTCCCGAGGCGGTCCAGGAGCACTGCAACGCCATGCCGCCTTCCTACCTGCTGAATACGCCGGCGGAGATCATCGCGCAGCACATCCGGCTCGCCCAGCGCGTGAAGGCGGAGGGGCCCGTCGTGGAGTTTCTCGACTCGCCCGGGCGCGATTTCACGACGCTCACCGTGTGCGCCGAGGACGATCCGCAGCCGGGCCTGTTGAGCAAGATCGCGGCGGCGCTCTACGCGCATGGCGTGAACGTCCACGCCGCGCAGGTCTTCACCCGCGAGGGTCAGCCGGCGGTTGCAATCGACACGCTCTGGGTGGATCGGGATGGCCGGCGCCTTCGCTCCTTCGAGCGCGTCGAGATCGAGCGCGATCTCAAGGGCGTGCTGGCGGGTCGGATCACCGTGGAGAGCCTTCTCCAGCGTCGTGGCAAGCTCCCTCAGCCGGATCCTTCCGCGGCGGATGTGCGCGTCCACAACGATGTCTCCGAGGCGCGCACCGTGATCGAGGTGCGCACCCCGGACTGCTCCGGGCTCCTCTACCGGCTGACGCACCGCCTCTCCACGCTGGGCTGGGATATTCATTCGGCGCGCATCAACACCATCGGGGGCGATGCCCGCGATGCCTTCTACGTCACCAACCACCAGGGCGAAAAGCTCACCGACGACGCCGCGGTGATCCGCGCCCGCCTGCTGGAGTAGGCCACGCGCCCTCCCCGGTGAGGGCGCGCCACCGCGCGCCGCTTCCTCGCCTCCCAATGGGCCGCAAGGTGAGCACCCGCTCGCCCTCCTCTCCCTAGCAGGACTCTCGCTTCTGGTATGGAAGGGTATGATAGTCGATGCGATCACCCATTGGAAATCACACCGTTTGGAGGTACGCCGATGAGTAAACCGACAGGCTCGATCGATCTGATGGGAACCTTGAAAGGCTCCCTGCTGGAGAACTTCTATCCCGCAGGCTGGGACCTGGCCAAGATTGACGCGTGCTGCAGCAATCCCCCGGAGACGATCACCGAGCGGCAGCCCTGGTGGAATCCCCGCTTTACGCCGATCCCCTGCGCCACGCTCGCGGAGTTCGACACCTATATGGGCCACGAGATCGCCATGCAGATTCGCAAGGCGCGGGAGGCCGGCCGCAAGCTCGCCCTCATTCTGCCCGTCGGGCCGATGGGAATGTACCGCTGGGCGGTCTACTTCCTCAAGGAGTGGGGCGTGAAGGCGGACCACGTCTATGGCTTCAACATGGATGAGTGGTGCGACGAGGAAGGCAACACGCTGCCCTCGGACAACCCGGGCGCTTTCCGCTTCGCCATGGAAGATGCCTTCTACGGCCCTCTTGGCGACTTGACCGTTCCCGCCAGCCAGCGCCACTTCGCAACCAAGGAAGTGCTTCCTACCTACGCCGAGCGCATCGCTGCGCTGAAGAAGGAAGGCGCGGAGCTGAACGTGATCTTCGGCATTGGGCGCGTGTTCCATATCGCTTTCTGGGAGCCCCACTTTGCCGCCGAGTTTGCTACCGACGAGGAGTGGAAGCAGCAGACGCATCGGCTGGCTGCCAAGCTCCACCCGCTCACCATCGAGCAGAACGCCATCACCAGCTTTAAGAGCCGGACCACGCTGGTGCCCGCGCGCGCCAACACCATCGGCCCCGGCCTCTTCCTGCAGGCCGACTGGATCATTGGCGGCTGCGACGGCGTGCTGGGCCGCGGCATGCAGTGGCAGGGCATGAGCCTCTGGACGACGCTGCGCTACGGCCCGAACCGCTGGGTTCCGAGCAGCTTCATGCCCACGCTCCCCGGCCGCCTCTTCTTCCTTGAGGAACTGGCCGGCCCGCTCGTCGCCGAGTGCAACTGATACTTACAGGAGCATCGCATGAGGGCCACATCCCTGTTCGCCGACGCTGAGGCACGCTCGACGCCGGCCAACAGCAGGGAAGCCCCCTAGGTCTTGGCGACTAAGACCGGCAGAAGAATGGCGT
>DUUU01000582.1 GCA_012841485.1 Armatimonadota bacterium | reverse complement strand
CGGGCATCCGCGTCCGCGAGGCGAGGCGCCCGGAAGCGCAGGTTGAGGAGCGTATCCTCCTGGCGCAGAAGAAGCGATCCGCTCGCCGTGATCGGAATCCGCCCCGCGCTCCCCTCCGCGCGCAGCGTCAGCCGCGGGCCAACGAATTGGATGGAGAGCGTCTTCGCCACCAGCGGCTCATGCAGCGGCTCCGGGGTCATCACCACTTGCTCGGCGCGGGCCTCTCCCTCGATGCGCAGCTCACCGCCAGACTTCCGAGTGACGCGCACGTGACCGCTCGCCTTGCCGCTACGCGCGGGCAAGGCCGGTGCCGCATCGCTATAGTGCTGCCAGAATGGCAGATCAGCGCCATCGAACTCGGCGCGCAGATCCAGGTCACCGCGATCCAACCGATAGGAGCCGGAAACCGCGACCCGATGGAGCGCGCTCCCAGCGGCGGCTGAGGCCTGCACCTGAAGCCGTGTTCGCTCCCCGGCATCCACAGAGACGGCGAGATCGCGGAGCTGCGTGGTGATGACGCCTTTACCCGCCACATGGTCGCGCACGGTGACGCGGCCCCCGGCTAGGCTCACCCTGCCGTGGAAGCCCTTCCAAAGGGACGCACCGGTTGAGCCCTCAAGCAAGCTCGCCACGTTCCATTCGCCGGACTCGCTGCGGGTCAAAGAGAGCTGCGGAGACTCAATTCGGACTGACGAGATCGCCGCTGCCGGCGTCTCCCGGTGATGCCACAGCTCCAGGATCCCGAAATCAATGGACGCGCGCGGGACGCGCATGAGGACGCCCGACTTCAGCGTCTTCCCATCCGGGATGACCAGATCCTCGACAACCACGCGACGCAACCCGGAGACGTAGACGCGCCCAATCTCCACGTCTCGTCCGAGCTGTCGTTCTAGCTCCGGCTCCACCACCTGCTCCAGGTGGCGCAGCATCCCGTGGCCTGCCCGGTAGACGCGAGCGCACACCCATGCTGCGAGCAAGACGAACGTCAGCAGGATCGGCAGGCGCGTCCATCGGTTACGCACAGGCATACCCAGCCTCCACCGGATACTCTGCGGCAACCGGCACGCCCATGCACCCAACTAACAGCCCTATATGAAAAATAAGGTTGAAAACCCCTGTGCTAATAGAGTCCATGACTAAACAAATCGTATTCCACCCCTCGGTGGAGGGCCCGCGGTCTGATCTCTTGGGGCAATATCCCGGCCACTCCTGGCGTGGCGGGGAGCGGAAACCACAGCGCCCTCGCGGCCGCCCGCAGTCGCATCTTGCGTGGCCGACCGGCGACCGAGCGCAGTCATCCAAGGTGGACCCCGGATCGATGGGGCACGTCGCGATGAAGGATGCGGAGTCGCCCCAGGTCACTCGCTTTCCCGGGCGAAGCATACCGTATTGACAAGACTCACTCTTAGTAGGACAACGATTCTGCGCAAAGGTTGCTCAGAGAGGGGATTCAATGCCTGGATGGATGCGATTCTCGGCGCGGCGCGGGTTCAGGATGATGCGCGTGGCGGGAGCGTTCCGTGCGGAACGCCCCGGATCCACAGGCCGCATCCATGACCAGACTTACGGCGCGGGCTCTGGAGGCTTGATCGGCGGTGCCGGCTCCGTTTCGGGAGCGGTGGGAAAGTTCGCGCTGCTATCCAGCGCACGCGCAGGCATGGGCTCTGGCTCCGCGCTCTGTGGCGGCTCTGCCGTGGCTGGCTCCGGCGCGGGCGCTGGAACCGGCTCGGACACGACGGGCTCGGGCACCGGCGCCGGATTCCGTGGCTTCGCGGCCGCGGCCTTGCGGGCCGGCTTGCCCGCGCCCGTAGAGCGCGATGGCGCCGACCGGCGCGCGGGAGCAGAGGCCGCTCGCGACGCCTGATTCCCCGGGAGCAGCTCTGCGGGCGTCTGCGCGACGAGGAACTGCCACTCCGTCCCGCCCAGGTAGCGCACCACATGCACCGGCGTGCCGATGGGCGCCCATTTGAAGACGTAGTCCGAGGATTTGCGTCCCATTCGGTAGCATCCGTGCGAGCGGTGCCTGGCGCCGGGACTGCGATAGAACCGGAATGCCGGGGAGTAGTGCAGCCCGACAGCGAGATTTCCCAGGCGCATCCAGTTGCGCATCACCGCGCCCGATTGGGAGGCCATCCTCTTGTCTGGAAGGGGATCACCGTTGACGTCGTAGAGATTGGAGCGCTTCAGGCGCTTCTTCTCGGTGATCTTGAACTCGCCCAGGTGCTCGGGACGGAGGTATTGCCGCTTGGCGCCATTCACGATCAGGGGCTTCCCAACCAGCTTCCCATCCTCGAGAAGATACATCAGGGAGGCTTCCCAGGCGATGACGATCTCCTTGCCGGCGCGCGGCTTCGGCTGGGGCACTGTGCGCACCTCGGGCACCCTCGCAGAGGGCGTGCTGGCCGGCGCTGGCTCGGATACGCCCGGCGGGCGAACGGCGACTTGAGTATCCGCATCCCTGCCCGCGACAGGCACCGCCGTCGCGGATCCCGCATGCAATGTCTCCCCGGACGCGGGCCCCGTGGCCGGCGCCGTGGGAGGCGAGCCGGTTTTTGCCACCATGCGCTGGCATCCTGCCGCGCACAGCAAGCCTGCCACCAGTAACCACGCCGCTGACTGTCGCATTCCCTACCTCTCCTCCATAGGCCCCGGCGGTTGCACGCCACCTCGCTGGCCGGACCCGTCCTCCTCGGCGACGCTCCAGCGCCGGCACCAGAGGCACGATCTCTGAGCCCGGCAGCGATCTTCTGCCACTCTGTTCGGCGACCCACGCCTGCTCCCCTGCGTGCCGCGCGGGTTTCACCCTCGGGCGCGCCCCCGAACCCATGCGTCGAGACGAGCCTCGCAGTTTCCGAAGCCATCGGGCCGGGAAGGAGAGTCGCAGATGAGGAGTGGAGCGATGAGAGAGTGTCCACAATGCCGGAAGGGCCACTGGCACGAAGTGGTCGAGTATGGAACGAGCTGTCATGGCGTCGTAGTGGTCGGCGGGCCGCCTGATCTCTGCACCGAATGCGGCACGCGCAACCCGCCGGTAGAGGAGACGGACCGGTACTATCAGTGCGAGACGTGCGGATACGTGGAGCGACAGCCAGGCGAGCGGGAGGTATAGCGGGCGCCGGCCCGCACGGATGGGATACGGGAGGAGGGGCATGTCGGACCTCAAGGATGATGCGATTCGGTACGCGGTCGAGCAGGCCATCGCCTATGAGCCGAGCGTCAAGCTCTTCGACGTGAAGGTGCTCGTCCGAGAGGGCGTCGTTCGCATCCAGGGAATTGTTCCAAACCTGGAGGCGAAGATGGCCGCCGAGCGGGCGGCGGCGAGCGTATCCGGGGTCCGTCGCGTGGATAACACGCTCACCGTGGAAGACCCGCGCGGCCTGAACGATCTCGATATGGGTCACGCGGTCGATGAGGCCCTGCTCGAAGACCCGGCGGTCGACCCGCTTGAGATTGGCGCTCGGGTGCAAGACGGCACCGCCCACCTGATCGGCTACGCCGATGACGTGGCGCAGGAGGAGGCCGCGATCCGCGCGGCAAGCCGGGCCCCCGGCATCAAAGCGACGGTGAGCGAGATCGACATCTCTCCAGGGGTGGATATTGACTGGGTGGACCTGAAGAACCGCGTGGTGAGCGCCCTGGACGATGCCGATGATCTTCTGCCCTACGGCATCGAGGTGACTATCGAGACAGACGGACGAGTTGTCCTCTCGGGCAGCGTCGCGAACGACAACGCCCGCCGGCGCGCCGTCGAGATCGCGCGAACGGTAGATGGCGCCAAAGCGGTGGTCGACCGGCTGCAGCTACAATAGCGGGGCCGAGAACCTACCAGGCGTCGCCCACCAGGCGCTCGCGCACCTCGCTGGCATCGCCACGAAAGACCACGTGGCGGCGCCATTGCTCGTCGTCTCGCCGGGGAAAGTCGGTGCGGTAGTGCCCGCCCCGGCTCTCCTCGCGCTTCAATGCTGCTTGCGCGATAAGCCGCGATATGGTGAGCATGTTTTGCAGCTCGGCCACGCGCGGGTGGCAGTCTGGCAAAGCATCCTCGATGCCGAGCGCCTCGAGGGCGCGCAACCCCTCCCGCAGGTGTCTCGCGTCTCGGGCAATGCCGACATGATCCGAGTTGATCCGGCGCAGAGTGGCGGCCAGTTCGGCGGCATCCACCTCTTCCCGACCGCACTCGAGCCGGTCAGGCGAAAGCGGGATCCTTTCTGGGAGTTCGCGAAGAATGGCGCGCGCCGCGCGATTCCCGAACACGAGGCCTTCGAGCAACGAGTTGCTGGCCAGGCGGTTGGCGCCATGAATCCCCGTACACGCCACCTCGCCACACGCGTAGAGGCCTGGCACGCTGGTGCGCCCCCAGGTATCGGTGATGACGCCCCCCATGCTGTAGTGCGCGCTGGGATGGACCGGGATCGGCTGGCGTGTGATGTCGATGCCATAGGACGCGCACGTCTTGCTGATCGTGGGGAAGCGCTGCCGGATGTAGTCTGCGTCGAGGTGCGTCAGATCGAGCACCACGGTTTCTGTGCCGGTGCGGCGTAGCTCGGAGACGATGGCGCGGCTGACGACATCGCGCGGCGCCAGCTCCGCCATCTCATGGTAGTCGAGCATGAAGCGCTCTCCGCGGGCATTGCGCAGGATGGCGCCCTCGCCTCTCACCGCTTCCGAGATGAGGAACGGCGGAGCGCCCTCAAGCATCAACGCCGTGGGATGGAACTGGATGAACTCCAGATCGGCCATCTCCGCGCCCGCCCGGAAGGCGAGCGCTGCGCCGTCCCCGGTTGCGACCGTGGGGTTGGTGGTGCTCTTGTAGATCTGTCCTAGCCCGCCGGTTGCCAGCACGACCGTTCGGGCCAGGATCGCGGTGATCTCGCCCGTCTGCTCGTGGATGGCATGCACACCCACGCAGCGTCCCTCATGCGTGATCAGCCGAAGCGTGAAGCGGTTTTTCAGCAACTCAATCGCGCCGAGGCGCTTGGCGCGATCCACGAGCGTACGCTCGATCATCTCCCCGGTCGCGTCGCCGTGCGCGTGAAGCACCCGGTGGAGTCGATGCGCTCCCTCGCGGCCAAAGACCAGCTCGCCGTTCTCCGTATCGAACTGCAAGCCCCACTCAATGAGTTCGCGGACCCGATCCGGGCCTTCATGAACCAGGACGTTGACGGCCTCCTCATCGCATAGACCATCGCCCGCTCGGATGGTGTCCTCAAAATGGAGCTCGGGCCTATCGGCAGGGCTCAGAGCAGCCGCCACGCCACCCTGGGCGTAGCGCGTGGCGCTCTCCGATGAAGAAGACGCCTTGGTGAGAACCGTCACCCGCGCCCCCTTTGAGGCCTCAACCGCGGCGCTAAGCCCCGCGATTCCCGCCCCAATCACCAGTACATCTGTCTCGCGTACCTCTTGTTCACTCTCCAACATGCGTCTTCATCCTTGCCAGGCCGAAAGACCGGCGCAGCCCGAGCATCCTCGACGCTTGGCAGACCGCCGGGGAATGAGGTCACCCAGCACTGGGCGGCATCGCTTCTTCCGATGCAAGAGGCCGGGCCGCTATGAACGGGCCGAAGTATCTGTCAGGTCTCGGGCAGGAGAGGTGCGGCAGATCTCCACGGCGGCATACTCCACGACGCCCTTGACCGGGGGAAGCAGCTTCTTGACACGCACGTGCACCGCATCGGGCCCGAACTGCTCCAGCACCGCGTCTGCGATTCGTTGTGCCAGTGCTTCCATGAGGCGGAAGCGCATGGTAGTGCCGATCGTGGTGGCCAATCGGACAATCGCGGCGTAGTTGATGGTGTCCTCGAGGGAATCGGTGCGTCCGGCGACACTCAGGTCCGTGATCACCTCGACATCGACGGCATAGCGGTGCCCAACGGCCTGCTCTTCATCTGATACCCCGTGGCCACCATGAAACTGGATGCCCCGGATCACGATCCGGTCGCATGCCTTAGCAGATGAACACATCCCTGTCTCCGGCGCGCGCCGTGCCAGGCGGAGCCTTCTGGGCGTCTCACGCCTCCCACAACAGTAGCACCAGTGTAGCACATCACCCTCATCAAGTCAATGAAAGCCCGGCTTTCATGCACCGATGCGGGCGCACGCCCGCGGATCAAGAGGCTCGGGGGTCTACGTCCGCGCACGGGCACGCCTCAGGAGCCGTCGGACGGGCGCCGCGGCGGCATCAGCCGGGCACGGCAGATGATCTCGTCGCCATAGCGGTCGCGGAGCGAATCGAGCGTCTCCGCCAGACGCTGGCGACGCCCGTCCGGGGGCTCGAAGAGCGAGAGCTGCCGGGCCGCCCGGCCCGGCGAGAGGTTTGAGACGGTGACGCCAAGGAGGCGCACCTTGCGCTGGCGCTCCACCCCCCGGAAGAGCGCGAGCGCCACCGGGTAGATGGTCTCGGCGAGGGCCGTTGCCTCGGGAAGCGACCGGGAGCGCGTCAGGGTGGTGAAGTCGGAGAAGCGCAGCTTGAGGGTGACGGTGCGCCCGCAGACGCCCTCGCGCCGGAGGCGCGCGCCCACCTCCTCGGAGAGCGCCAGGAGCACGCGTTCCAGTGTCTCCGCATCGCCCACATCCTCGGGAAAGGTCGTCTCGCGCCCAATCGACTTCGCCTCCGTGGAGGGCTCCACCGGCCGGTCATCCTCGCCCCGGGCCAACCGGTGCAGAGCCTCCCCAGCGCGGCCCAGGCGCCTGCGCAGCGTGTCCACGGGATACGCCGCCAGCTGGCCGATAGTCCGGATCCCTAGGCGCCACAGCGCGCGCTCCGTAGCCGGACCTACGCCCCATAGCCGGGAGACAGGGAGGTCGCTCAGGAACTCCTCCACGCCCTCGGGGGGCACTACAACAAGGGCGTCCGGCTTGCGCAGGTCGGAGGCCACCTTGGCCAGGAACTTGTTGGGGGCCACGCCCACCGAGGCGCTCAGCGCCAGCTCCGAGCGAATCCGCTCCTTGATCGCGCGGGCGATCTCAACCCCGGATCCGAAAAGAGCCTCGCTGTCGGTGACATCAAGAAACGCCTCGTCCACCGAGACTTTCTCCACGAGAGGGGTGAAGCAATGAAAGAGAGCCATCACCTGGGAGGAGACCTGACGATACCGGGCCATTCGCACAGGGAGGAAAACACCCTCGGGGCAGAGCCGGCGCGCCCGCGCCATCGGCATCGCGGAGCGAACGCCGTAGCGACGGGCTTCGTAGGAGGCGGCGGATACCACGCCGCGCCCCTCGGGGCTGCCACCGACGATCACCGGCTTCCCGAGCAACTCGGGGTGGTCGCGCTGCTCGACGGATGCGTAGAAGGCATCCATGTCCACATGCAAGATCGTCCGTGCCATCGTGTGCGCCCCCGCCGGGATGGCATACCCGGCTACAGCGATTATAGCACGCGGCAGCAGACCAGGCAAGCACGCGGGCGCAATACGCGAGGGGCCAGCGCTCGCCCGCACGCGGCGGGCCGGACAGTTTGCGGGGAGGCCCGGCCTATTCGGGAATCGCCTCGCCCTCGCGCGGCAGGCGTACCGGCTGGCGCGTCTTCAGGCGCTCGACCTGGGCCGGGTTCACCGGAACACCGTCGCAAGTGCGCTGGTAGACGGCGGTGATGCGGATCGGCACGGTGGCACGCTCGATCACATCGAGGAGGGTGCCATCCAGATCGCGGCGGACTTCCAGGTCAGCAACGGCCAGGAGGATCGCCCCCACCTTGAGCGCCGGATCGGGCCGGTCGATCTTCACCACCACCCGCTCCGGGTCCGCCTCGAGGAGCACGCCGATGGCCCCTTCAATCGGAATCTCTTGCTCGCCGCCCAGGCTCGTGGCCCTCTCACCGAGAGGATCCTCAGCGGGCTGGCCCCCGGCCGCGATGACCTCCCCGGGGAGATCCCCGGGAAGGAGAAGGTGGTCGCGCAACACCCCGGGGACCGCGTCCACCGCCTTGCGAAGCGCCTGGCTGAACAGCTCGGCGGATGCCGTATCGCTCGCGAGCGGGGTCTCCTCCGGATCCGAGGGCGCGTTCCCCTGGCCGGTGACGACGATGACGCGCTCCTTGGCGATGCCGGTCAACTCGGCCTGGCCCACCAGCGGCTTCGATGCCCAGACGACGGCGCCCGCCTTCAGGTCAAAGACGCCAATGGTGATCTCGACATTGGCTTCCTGGCGCTGCGTCACCTGCCACTTCCACTCAAACCGCTTCGCCGTCAGTTTTCGCTCGTAATCGCGCTTGCGCTTCTCCCACTGGGCGTGCTCCTTCTCCCACTTCGCCAGGTCATCCTTGTACCTGGGGTCATTCTCCCGCTTGCCGCCATAGTCAAGAGTGTACTTGTGCGGGCCGAAGGGGCGCGTGCGGTCATTCGGGTCGGGTTTCTTCGGTTCGGACTCGCTGAAGGCGGGCTCGTTCGGAGTGAGCTGCTGGCGCTGCGACTGGTAGACAGTCTTCCCGCCCGCTCGCGTGATCGCGGCGAGGAGAAGCGCGTCGGTGTTGGCGATCACGCGGACGTCGTCCAGGTCCTTCTTCGTCACCCCGGCCATCTCGACGCGGATCGTGTCAAGAACGGTCTTCAGCTGGTCGCCCCCCGCGCGCACGCCCTTGAAGAGGCGCGCGT
>DUUU01000581.1 GCA_012841485.1 Armatimonadota bacterium | reverse complement strand
TCGCCTCGGCCAAGCGTTTCTCGCTCCATTCGGTGGATATCATCCTCGCCCGCGAGGGTACGCCCGAGGCATCATCGGCGCCGCCCAACCGCGCGCGAGAGCGGTTACTCACCTTCACGCTGGAGCCGCGGATCGCCGCGCCTGGCGAGAAGGTCACCTTCACGGCGCGCTTCCGCCTGCCCGATGACGGCATCCGCTACTCCTCCGGGTGCTACACCCCAAACAGGATCTTCCGCGTCGATGAATTCCAGATGCGGCCCGTCGGAAAACACGATTCGGAGACGGGGACACGCACCTTCCAGGCCACGCTGGAGGTCCCGAGACGCCCGCGCGAGGAGTGGGCGGTCTTCCGCCTCTGGCTCGACCGCGATGGGCGCTATCAGGAGGTGGAGCTCCCGCGGCGCCGGGATCTGCTGCTGCAGATCGCGCAAACACCCGAGGAGCGCGCCGCGGCCCAGGTGGCCAGCCACGCGTTCGACCTGGAACAGGCGGGCCAGCTGGCGGACGCCCTGAAACACTACCGCCGTGCGGCGGAAGCCCTGCCGGAGCACGCCTCCCTCTGGGCGCGGATCGGCCACCTCTCCCTGCGGCTCAACCAGCCCGCCGAATCGATTGCCGCCTTCGAGAAGCTGATCGAAGCCGACCCGAATCACCCGGAGACGACCACCTCGCACTACGCCATGGCCCTCCTGGCCGCCGGCGAGACTCAGCGCGCCCTCGACGCGCTCTCCGAGGTGGAGAAGAAGAGCGCCCGGCGAGGTCAGCTGCCACGTGAATTTCTCCTGGCGATGGCGCGCGCCCACCTGGCGCGCTCGGATCTACAGACCGCCGACCGCTATTACGCCCGCGCGGTAAAGAGCGGGCGGGTGCCAAACGAGGTCGCCCAGCAGTTCCATCTGGAGCGGGCGCGCGCCGCCGTGAAGGAGATGCCAGAGAACCCCGATGCCCGCGCCGGCCTGGCCCGGGCGCTCTTCGACCTGGGTCGCTACGAAGAGGCTGCCGCCGCCTATCGCCAGGCACTGCGGCTTGACCCCGCCCAGGCCTGGGGCCACCTGGATCTAGCGATCTGCCTCACTGCCGCAGGCAAGGATCGCGACGCCCTCCCCCACTATCGCCTGGCGGTTGAGCTGGCCCCGGAGAATTTGGAGGCCTGCCTCGCCCTCGCCGAATGCCACCGGCGGCTCGGGAAGTTTCCCCCCGCCCTGGAGGCCTACCGGAAGGTTGCAGCCGCGCCCGCCCGCCGCTACGACTACCGTGTCCAACACGGTCTGGCGCTCGCGCTCCTGGCAACCGACCAGGAGGCGCCGGCGATGGAGGCCCTGGCGCGCGCCGTCACTCTTGGCCGCTCCAAGGGGCGCCTGCTTGGCACACGTCTCCCCACTGGAATCGGCATGCTCTCGCTCACCCCAAAGCGGGTGGCCATCGACGCCTTCGAGCACCCGGAGATGGCGCTCGACCATGCCCTGCTGAACAGCTTGCGCGATCTGCAGCGCGCTCCCGACAGCGCGCCCGCGCTGTTTCAGGCGGGTGCGGCGCTCATCGAGCTAGGCGTGGCCCAAAAGGGCCTGGAGATGCTGGAGCGCGCGCTCGAACACGGATTTGCTCCCCCCGATGCCCAGTATGCCCGGGCGATGGCCTACCTGCGCCTGGAGCGGCGGGCAGACGCGCGTGACCTCCTGGAGAGACTGGCGCGCGAGAACCCGGGGCACCGTCGGGCCTGGCTGGCGCTGGCCCGCCTCCATTTTGATGCCGGAAACAGCCCCGCGGGGAAGGCCTGCCTGTTGCGCGCGCAGGCGGATCAGATGGGAGACCGATGAACCGGATCAGACCCCTCATCGCCGTGGCGATCTTGCTGGGAGCGGTGTTGTCGCGCGGCGCGCCCGCCTCGGCCGATCTCCTCCCCCTGGACGCGGAGATCAGCATCGGGCGCGAGGCCGCGCAGATCATCGAAGATCAGTACCCCATCTCCACAGACGCGATTCTGGCGGCGCGCGTGCAGCGCATCGGCCGGCGCATTGCCGGCGTGTGCGGGCGTCCGGATCTCCCCTTCAGCTTCAAAGTGATCGATACCCCCGATATCAACGCGTTCTGCCTTCCTGGCGGCTTCGTCTACGTCTTCCGGGGCCTGTTGCAAGGGGTTCCGGATGACGATGCGCTCGCGTTCATCCTGGCCCACGAGATCGCTCACGCCGTGCACCGGCACGCGCTGCGCCAGTTCGAAAAGTAGCAGATTCTCCGCGTGGTCACCGCTCCGCTTGGGAGTCTCCTCGGCGCCCTCGGACGAGACCTGACCCACGTCATCATCAGCCGGCG
>DUUU01000580.1 GCA_012841485.1 Armatimonadota bacterium | reverse complement strand
AGTACCGCGCGCCCGGCATCGATCACTTCAACAGACGGGCGGGGTGGTCCGCCAGGAAGGGCACCACATCGCCCGTCAGAACGAGCGAGACATCCTCCCTCGGCGACATGGACAGCTTCCACGCCTTCCCCCGGCCCTCTGCCGGCACGCTGATCTTGTACTCGTTGCCGAGGAGCGCGCCGCTCTGCCTCAACACCTCGCGCCCCGAGGGGTCAGTGAGCACCAGATCCACCGGCTCGGTCTCGCCGCCGCACTTCACGCGCAGGATGAACTCGCGCGCATCCGCCGGCACATGGATGTAGGAGACCGGCATCTGGTAGATCACCTGAAGCGGCTCCGACTCCGAGGCCTCGATCACGAGGCAGCGGTTCTCGCTCTCGATGGTACACGAGCCGCCCTTCGGCACGACCTCCAGGAAGTGCGTGCCGCTCACCTCGGCCTTCACCGAGATCGTCGCGGTCTCATCCACCTTGACCGTGCCCTTCGCCAGCTCCTTCAGGTCGGGATCGAGCAGCCGGTAGCTTGCGGTATCGCGGAAGGTGGTCACGCGGACGTTGCTCACCTTCAGCGAGATCGTCTCGCCTGCCTCGGCATAGAGCAGCGCGCGCCCGCGTTGCCGGATCCTCGCCGGCGTAGGGGTCGGCGCGAACTCGGCGGGATCCCCCGCCACGGGGGCGAGCTTGGGGAGGAGGTCGCAAGCCAGCTCGCAGAAGACCGATGAGCCGGCCGCGCCGGTGTAGCTCGTCTCGATGGGAAGCCGCACCGTGCCGGGCCGGGCATCCGGCGCCGCCGTAACCGTGAGGCGCACGACTCCCGTCCCCGGCTGCAGGCCCGCCGGGCCAACCGTCACCGTCTCCGGTTCGGCCGGCTGCCATGACCACCCCTTGGGGAGCACCGGCCGGCTGCGCACCTGGATCTCATGGGGCATCACGTTGCGGATCCCGACGGCGACCTCCGCGGAGCGCCCCGCCACCAGCGTCCGCTTGCGTTCGGCAAGCGCCGCCAGGAACGGGATGTCGCACGGCAGCGTTACCTGGTCGACCAGGGTAAAGCTCTCGTTGCCCACGCGCACCTGCGCCTCGGCAAGGAGGGTGACCGTGTGCTCGACAAGCCGCCGGTCGGTAACAACGACCTCGAACTGCCCAGGCTGCCGGGCGCCCGGCTTCGGGCGGATCGTCACTGCCTCCGGACGCGCGGCACGGGCCACGGTGAGCCGCGGCTCCGACACCAACTGCCCGCCCGCGCCCAGCTGGCACTCCACGTCCACCTGGCACGGGATGAACGGCGCGAGACGCACGCCCGCTGCCACCGACAGCCGGATCCGCGCGCCAGTCTGAGCGGAAATTGCGGCGCAAACGGCGGCGCGCTGGCGCTCGGCCTCTTCCAACTGAGGCAGCGTCGCTCTGGCAAGTGCCAGCTGGTGGCACTGCTGGGCCAACTCGCGCGAGCGTTTCGCAAGCGCGCGCAGGTCATAGCGCCCGGTCTGAGGCGAGGGGGTCAAGCCAGGGATCGCCTGGAGGGGCAGATGCAACTCGTGCCACGTTGCCCCGGGTGCCAGCCGGGCGAAATCCTTCCCAGGCGAGAGAGTGGCCAGCGCGCCGGTGGCATCGCGAGCCACCACCTGCAGGCCCTCGACCCCACGAAGCTGGAGCACCCGCGCGCCATCCACGGAGACGACCAGGCCGCCGCGGGAGGCATCCGCCATGCGCACGCGAACCGGTGGCTCGATGGTTGCCGAATGGCGCAGCGCCAGCAAGAAGTCCTGGTCGGCGCGGGTGCCGGTCGCGGTGAGGGTGCCATCCGGGGCGATCTCCAGCTCGGCGCCCTCGGCATACCACAGGCTACCGGGCTCGACGCGCGTCTGCGGGAAAGCCCCGTCCTTCCCCTGACGCAGGAAGAGGAAGGGGAGATCCGCCTGCGTGGGTGCCGCGGCCGCTTCCTTGCCGCCAAACTCCAGCAAGAGCGCGCTTCGCGGCGCCAGCTGCGCCCGAAGGGTTCCATCCGGCCCCATCTCTACGACGCCCGTGTCATCCTGCGCGGGCCAGAGTTGCCGCGGGCGGGTAGAGCCGGACGGCAGCCCCCAGGCCACCGGGTCGCAGTGCAGCGAGACGGGCTGGACCTCGCCGGTCCAGTTGGTCAGGAGCAGGCCGATGCTGCCATCCGGGGCCCGCCAGAGGGAGTGGCGGACGACGGGCATCGACACGGTCGCGCGGTGCGAGAAGCCGACGGTCGTCTTCCGCGCCGGCACGTCGAGCGCGGGCGGGCGGAGCCACTTGCCTTCCAGGAGGAACTTCCTCCCAGCGTGGAAGCAGTGCGTCGCCGCGCGCAGGTAGGCAGCGCTCTCGGGCTTCTCGCCGATCTTCGGGGGGGCGTTCTCCGAGAGCGTCGGCACGGCGCCCCATGCCAGATGCTCCGCCATCAGGGCGCAGAAGGTGTCGGTCTCCTGGCTTAGCGCGCAGTCGCTGCCATACTGAATGGCATAGTCATGGTAGACGGCGGTAAAGAGGGGACAGAGTGTGAGGAGGGGGGTATAGCCGCCGCGGGTTACATCGAGCGTCAGGAAGCCATCGAAGCCATCCAGATAGGCTTCGCAGATCTCCTCGGTGGTAAAGACCGCTTCGGGCTTGCGCTCCCGGATGCGCTCGCGCAGGCGCTGCATCAGAACGCGGTTCCCCTCGCCCCAGTAGGTGCCGCCATCGAGGGGATGCCCATGGCCCTGATCGAAGCAGGGCCGCGCGCGCCCGGCGGCGAGCACATCGAGGTAGACGCCATCCAGACCGTAGTCCCACACCTGCTTGCCGACGAAATCGACCACCTTCTCCTGCCACTTCTTGGTGAAGGGGCACATCCAGGCGAAGGTGTTCTCGGCAATCTGCCACTTATAGAAGTCGCCCGTCTCGGTCTTGGCTGCCGCGCTCGCGCCACCCTCCAGCCGCCAGCTCTCGGTATCCATGTCCCAAATGCTGCCCTGGGTGTAGGGGATCACGTGCGCTCCGAGCGCCTGCATCGCACGCACGCCTTCGAGGTAGCCGGGCTTCGCGGGAAGCATCTCCGGGTAGTTGTCATCGAACTTCGCCACCGGGTAGCGGTAGTAGTGAACGGCGGTGGGCACGCGCAGATACTCGAAGTGGTCGGCCAGCTCGCCCAACACCTTGCCCGGCTCGTTGTAGTACTTCAGCCAGAGGGCCACCTCCTTGAACCACGCGGGAATCGACCGGCGCGTGGCGATGGGGCCCTCGGCGCACCACTTCTGGCGCAGCGCCCACTCGCGGTAGACCTGGGCCGAGTCGTACCAATCGCCGTCGAAGATGCCGACCATGGCGGGATAGGGGATCTCCCACTGACGTGGCTTCGGCAACGGATCGGGCGCGGGAAGGAGAAGCGAGAGGTCACCAACCGCGGCTTTCGTATCCGCGCTCCATTGTAGGTGCTTCATCCAGCAATCGGGATCGGCGGCGGCCACATAGAGGCCTACTCCCCCGCCATAGTAGGAGGCATACTGCATCGAGCCGCTACAGGGATAGGTGACCGTATAGCGGTCCAGCCGGCGCAAGGGATCCGTGGCCAGCCGGCCCCAGTAGATCGGAAGGGTGAGCGCGTCGTCCTCAGCAACCTTACGGATGCCGGCTATCCGGGGGAACTCCACCTGGCGCAGTGTCAGCTTCGGGTCAGTCCAATCCAGAGCGAGCCGCCATTCCGAGAGCTTCGCCTCCGGACCCAGCGAGAGGGTGGCACGAACGCGGGCGGTACCCTGGCCGGCGCGGATCCCCTCCCACACCAGCGTGAGCCTGCCTGGCGCGGGTTCGGCACGCCGGGTGGCCGCGGTATCCGCGGCGATGAGGAGCTCGTTCCCCGCGCCATCGCGAAACGTGAGACGCCACAGCGGACCCGGGCGATCCCCCACGAACGCGGTTTGCCGGCCGAGGTGCATCAGCTCCGTCAGGGCAAACCCTCGTGCCTCATCAAAGGTGAGGCGGAGATGTTTGTTCTCGAGGCGCACGGCCGCGCCCGCCGGGACGACCGCACCGATTGCGCAGAGAAGACCGACACAGAAGAGAAGGATGCGGATACGGCCGGATCTGCGGGGCCGTCCGTGGATCGGCTGCTCTATCACCTGATTACCTCCTAAGAACGCGCCGCTCCCTCTCCTTGCAGAGAAGGGTGCTTCTGTTCAGTATAGCAGGGATTGCTTCCGCCCGCAAGAGAGGCATCCGGGGGGATTCGCAGATGGGGAAGCCGAAACCTCGAAGGCGGCGCTCAACCCGGCGCGCGGCGCGAAAGCACCGCGCCCGTGGCCTGCAAGCCCATGCCTTTCTGCCCCCCGTCCGCATCTTTCATCCGCGGCACCGCCTCGCGGCGCCCGACGCAATCCCGCCATGCTCCCGCCGTTTCGCGCGCGGCGTTATGTGGAAAAAGAGGCACCGGCAGAGCATCGCGCCGCCGCGTGGTTTCGATGCCACGGCCCGCGACGAGCCGGCGATGCAGAGAGGGAAGGATCTATGCGCAAGGAGGGAAAGAAGAGGCTTCGCGAGCAGATGCGCGAAGCGGGCGAGATGCTGGGCGAGGCTCGCAAGGAGGAACTCGGCCACGAGGGGTACGAAGAGTTGGGCCATAGGGGCGGCCAGCGCGTCCGCGAGCTGATCGATAAGGGGAAGCAGCACGAGCGCGAGTAGCCAGCAACGGCGCGGCTCCTCCACGGCGGCTATCGGTCGCCGTGGAGGCTGTGTCCTGAACGCCCCCTCAGCCGCCGGTCTCAGCCGACGATGAGCGATTCCCCGCCGTCGATCCACACCTCGGTGCCGGTGATGTGGCTGGAGGCGTCCGATGCCAGGAAGAGCGCCAGCTGCGCCACCTGCTTCGTCGTCCCCGGCGCGCCGTGCGTCAGGGGGATCTTCCCCTCCGGATACTCGATGGGCGTACCCACCCCCTCCAGATCCCGCTGCTCGGTACTCGCATCGATATCCGTCCGGATGGCGCCCGGGCAGATCACGTTCACCCGCACCCGATGCGGGGCCAGCTCCGCGGCAACCATCTTCGCGAAAGCCACCTGGCCCGCCTTCGAGCACGAGTAGGCGGTCGCGCCCGTGTTGCTGAAGATGCGGGTGCCATTCACCGAGGAAGTGATGATCACCGACCCGCCGTCCTGCTTCAAGTAGGGTACGGCGTACTTCACCGTGAGGAAGGTCCCGGTCAGGTTGGTGGAGAGCGTGCGGTTCCACTCCTCGGGCGACAGCGCCTCCAGGGGTGCCCACACGCCGTTGATGCCCGCGTTGGCGAAGACGATATCGAGCCGCCCCCAGCGCTCCACGATCTGTCGGATGGCGCTCTCCATCTCTCCCGGGTGAGAGACGTTTGCCGCAAGCGCCATGGCTTCCCCGCCACTCTGCTCGATCTGGCCCACCGTGGCCCCCAGCTTCTCGTGTGTCAGGTCGAGCGCCGCGACGCGGGCGCCCTCGCGCGCGAAGAGGATCGCCGAGGCTTCGCCGATCCCCGAATCGGCCCCCGTCACGAGGGCCACCTTGCCAGCAAGCTGCATCTTCTCTCCCTCCATCACCGCCATACGCGCTCGATAGAGAGATATACCGCCGGTTGCCCTGCTTCTAAACCGTATGCCCGCCACCACCTCGCACAGGAACCGGGTGCCGCAACCGCGAAAGAGGGGAGCAAGCATGTCCCCTGACAGCCATCGATGAGAGGAAAGACCATCACCAAATGCCATCCTACGAGGAGCTCAAGAACGAGCTGTGCGGCTTCCTGGTCACCCAGCACAACGCCATGATCCACGCCTTCGGCGCTGCCGATAAGGAGGACAAGGAGCTAGGGCCAGTGCGCGATTTCCGGCTAACCTTCCGCGTCGCCGAGCGCGCTGATTTCGACCGAGTTCACGCGTCTCTGCGCGGCTACCTGACGGAGAACTATCCCTCGGCCTTCCTCACGGCCTACAGCGCCGCGGAGAAGGATGACAAGGAGGGAGGGCGGATCCGCGAGTTCCGGATCACCATTCGGGTGCCACTCCTCGCCGGCGGAGAAGCGCCCGCGGAGGGCGCGTAGCCCGCACCAGCACAGCCATTGCCCCGCGACAACGGCTCCCCACCCCACCGGTGAGGCCCGGGGACCCGTTGTCGCGTCTGGCAGGCATCCAATGAAGCGGTGGGCGAACGGCGCCCGCTCTCCCTCATTCAGGTCGGCACCTTCCCCCATCCCCCCAGATTCCCATGACCATCGTTTGGTCTTTGGCACGGTCCCTGCACCCGCGGCGGCCAGGGCCCGCCTGCCGTGGATCTCTCGTTGCGCGCTCGGTGGCCAGGGCGCAGGTAACATCACCCTGCATAACCCGGCGTGTTGGGTATCATCGGGCCCTTCCCGTGTGCCTATGGATGATTCGAATGGGAGGAGGGGGGCATGAGGAACGTGATTGCGTTTGTGACAGCCGCTCTGCTAGGCGCGGCGGCACTCTATGCTGGACAGGCGATGAGCGAAGACTCTCGCCCAGCAGCCCAACGCTGGCAGGCGGTGACCGGCACCGTGCAGGCAGCGCCCGAGGGGCGCTCTTTCGTGATCCTCTCGCAGCGCGATGGCCGGTTCACCGTCAACGCCAGCAAGGCCACGATCCGCGAGCTTGGCCGCGTGGTGAACTTCGACGCGGTGAAACCCGGTCAAGTAGTCACCGCTTTCGGGACGCGCACGGCGGGACAGCTCACTGCCGAGGAGGTGTGCATCTGCCCCACCACCCCCGAGCCGGGGCGAGTGGCGGGCTTCCGCAACACCAACCTGGGGATCACCGGCACGGTGACCACGCTCGCGAGCGGGCGAAAGCTGACGGTCCAGTCGCGGCGTGACGGACTCTTCACCGTGGACGCCAGCCGGGCACAGATCCGTCGCTATGGCGATCCCGCTGCCTTCGATGAGGTAATGCCCGGGCACGTGATCCGCGCCTGGGGCGTCAGCACGGGCACGCGCCAGATCCGGGCGGATGAGATCTGCATCTGCCCCGCGCGCCTGCCATCCCAGGGCACGGGGGAAAATTCTGCAGGCGAAGAACCGACTAAATAGATGCGATCTTTGAGCCAGGCGAGCCCGCCTCTCTCCTCTCTCAGGCGGGCTCTGGGTCACCCGAGAACGTCGCCGGGAGGGCGACGAGGAAGGCACTCCCCTTTCCCGGCGCGCTCTCAACCGCGATGGTGCCGCCGTGCGCCTCCACCACTTCACGGGCGATTGCCAATCCCAGGCCAGTACCACCCAGGGCGCGCGACCGTGCCTTATCCACGCGATAGAAGCGCTCGAACACGCGCGCCTGCTCTGCCTCTGGAATCCCCGCGCCCGTGTCGGCGACGCGGATGCAGACGCGATCCCCTTCCCGGAAGGCAGCCACGCGAATCTCACCGCCGTCCGGGGTGTGCTTGATCGCGTTGTCCAGCAGATTCGCCAGGACCTGGATCAACTGGGTGTAATCCGCGGGCACCGCCAGGCCCTCGGGAATGTCGGCCTGGATATCGAGCTCTCGCGTGGCGAGCAGCGGCGAGGCGAGCGCGAGCACGTCTTGCCATGCGCCGGCGAGGTCGACCAGGTTTTTCTTCACCGGGCCGGAAGCCTCCAGGCGAGAGAGGTCGAGCAGGTTCGTCAGGAGGGAGGAGAGGCGCACCGTCTCGCGCGATAGCGTTTCGAGGAAGCGGTCGCGGGCCTCGGGGTCATCCTTGGCGCCATCGACCAGTGTATCGACGGTCGCCTGCAGCGATGCTACGGGCGTGCGGAGTTCATGGCTGGCGTTGGCGATGAACTCGCGCTGCAGCTTGACCGCGCGGCGCATCTCGGTGCGGTCCTGGACGAGCACGATCGCGCCCTGGGTCAGCCCCTCGGCATCGCGAAACGGGGAGGCGTGTACTCCCAGCACCATCGGCTGCGGGTGATGTAGCCGGACCTCCTCCTCGACCGTCTTGCCAGCGAGCGCCCGGGTCACCGCGCGCTGGAGGTCCGGGTTGAATGTGGGGCCATACACCTGCTGCCCGAGCATGGATCCCGCGGGGATGCCGAGGAGGCGCTCGCCAGCCGGGTTGACGACACCGATTCGCCCTCGCGTGTCGGTGACGATGATGCCGTCCGCCATCTGGGCGAGCACGGTTTCGAGCTTGCCCTTCTCCTCCGCGAGGGCGTTCATCGCCTGGCGGATCCGCTCCGCCATGTTGTTGAAGCTCGCCGCTAGGTCGGCCACTTCGTCGTTTCCAGCGACCTCCACCTGCTGGTCGAGATCGCCCTCGGCCATCCGCCGGGCCATCCGGCTCATGCGCACCAGGGGCGCGGTGATCCCGGAGGAGAGCGAGAGGCTGATGAGGCCGATGAGACCGAGGGCCACGAGGAGCGCCATCGCCGTCGCCGCGTGGATCCGCGCCATGATCTGCTCTAGACCGGTGCGGGGAGACGAAACGGTGAGGAGATAGGCTTCCTCTCCAACCTCGACGGGCACGGTGACGTGCAGCTGGCTCGGGCCCAGCGCGGCGCCATGGCACGTCCGGCACTGAAATCGCTCCGGAGCGCAGGGTTGTTGCTCGCTGCCCGACCCGGTCGCTTCCTGGGCGGTGTCTACGATGCGCCGGCCATCCAGGGCACTAAGCACGACACGAGTGCGCAGGCACTGAGAGAGCCGCCGGCAGAGGCAGGCAAACTCCACGTCCGGGGTTTCGAGCCCCGCGGCGGCGCTCAGATTGCTCTTGATCAGGGTGGCGTGCGCCTGGAGCACCTGCAGGCGCTCATCGACATAGCTGCGCTCCACGGCACGAAGCAAGACAGTGCTGAGTGCCGCGGTAGAGAGCAGGGTCACCGCGCAATAGGTGAGCATGAGCCGCCAGCGAATGCTGCGCATCGGGTTACTCCACGAGCCTGTAGCCGATGCCATGCACGGTGAGGATGCGCCGCGGCCGGCTGGGGTTCTCCTCGATCTTCTCGCGAAGCCACCGGATATGGACATCCACCGTGCGCGGGTCGCGATAGCGCACGCCGCCCCACACTTCCTCCAGCAGCGTCTTGCGCGAGACGACTTCGCCACGGCGAGCCACGAGGATTCTCAGGACCTCGAACTCCTTGAGTGCCAACCGGAGGGGTTGGCCACGCCGGTGGACCAGGTGCTGCCGCGTGTCGATCTCCAGGTCGCCGCTCCGGAGGATGCCGTCGGACGGGGCCAGCTCGATTTGCACTCGCCGCAGCACGGCACGGACCCGTGCGATCAGCTCCCGCATGCTGAATGGCTTGGTCACGTAGTCATCCGCGCCCACTTCGAGGCCGACGACGCGGTCCACCTCCTCGCCACGCGCGGTGAGCATGATGATCGGCACGCTGCTCGTCCGGCGGAGCGTGCGGCATACATCCAGACCGCTCATCCCGGGCAAGAGCAGGTCCAGGATCAGCAGATCCGGCTTCTCCGCTTCGGCGAGGGCCAGCCCCTCCGCTCCATCAGTGGCGGTGCGAACCTCGAAGCCCTCTTTGGCGAGCGAGTAGGCCACGGAATCGGCAATGGCCTGCTCGTCCTCGATGATCAACACCTTCTCGGACATCTCACCCCCCAGGAGATCACGGAGCGTGGCTTGGAAAGGCCTCCGGAACGGAGGCGAGCCATGGCTCGTCCAGCCCCTCCACACGCCACTCCACCGACCGGGGCGCGGTCACCTCCAGGAGCAGTGGCTTTCCGCGCAATTCCAGGGGCACCGGGAGGCGCAGCGGCTCGTCCGGCAGGGCGCGCGTAGGCACCTGGCCATCCGCTCCGGTTCCCGCCAGGGGCACCGACCAACGGGCGTGCGCCAACAGCCGGCCATCCGGAGTGCGCAACACGGCCCCCACGAGACCATCGCCCTGGCGGGCAATCGTGCCCCGGGCCGCGACCCGCACTTCCCCGCCGGACGGGCCACGCAGATAGAAACGGAGGCGAGCGTTGGCATGGCGCGGGATCTTCCACTCGTCGGCGCGCAGGTAGGTGTAGGGATGGTCGGTGACGACTTCCACGAGGCCATCTTCCTCGCACATCAGGTGCAGCAGGTAGTCGCCCTCCAGGCCTCGCCGGGGGAGGGTCACCTCACGCACGGTGAAGGCATCGCCTTCCAGCAGGTCACGCTTGATAGTCCGCCCCAGCGGGTCGCGCACCTCCAGGGCCACCCGATAGCGCCGGCTTGGGTCGGCGCGCGGCGCGCGCATCCGGCACACCGTCACCCCCTCCGGGTCGTTTCCATGGCGATGCACGCGCACCGTCAGCTCCCGGTCTTGCCCGCTGAGGTTGCCCACCCCGAGAGCCGTTCCGCGCGCCCATGCCGGAAGCGCGCCCCCAGCAGCCACAATCGCGGGAAGCGCCTGCGTTGCCCGCGGCAACGAAAGATCGCGCCCATGAGGCGTCAGGAAAAGCCACAGCATGTGTTGGAGCGCCGCGTCCCACACGGCGGGATTGACCTCGGACGCCGGCGCGCGCGACAGCGCGCGGAAGAGGTAGCTCTCTCGCGCACCGGGCACACTACGCACCGGGCACGCGCTCTGCAGCACGCTCTGGAGAGCCCCCAGCTGCTGTTGAAACTGGGCCATCAGCTCCGGTCGCTCCATCGCTTCGAGCGCCTCGGCCAGCGCGGCGACCGTCACGCCGGCCTCAGCAAGCTCCGCCTCCGGGGGCAAGCGCCGCGCCAGGAGGCGCAGCAGACCGTCACGATAGACCTGACGCCCGGTCGCCGTATACAGCTCCGCCAGGTGCAGCAGGGTTCGCCCGCGCTCCCAACCGTGGTAGTGGCCAGAGCCGGTCCGGGAAAGGAGCTGCGCGCCCAGGCCCTCGGCCGTCTGTAGCGAGCGGGCATCGCCCGTGATCCAGTAGTCGTAAAGCAGCCCGGTGATCCCGAGGCGTTCAAAGTCGGGGCGATAGCCGAAGTGCGTGCCCCCGCTCCCGGGGTGCTGGAAGGCGCTCTCCTCGTTACTCCACCAGGCGCATACCTCGCGCAAGTGCAGCGCTTGCCGCCGGGCACGCGCCCAGATCGCCGGGTCTCCCGTGCGCAAGTAGTGGGTGTAGAGCCCCTCTGCGGCGCCGGCCTCTCCGTGCATCCAACATCCGAAGGAGCCGGTATCGCCATCGTTCAGCCATCCGGTCTCGCCAACGCGCTCCTGGTCGCTCGCCCCCAATGCCATCTCTCGATCCAGGATCCACTCCAGGAGCGGAAAGCGCCGCCGAGTCTCCGCCGTCGTGCTGAAAGCACCAAACACCCCGGCACGCGACGCATGCTCCGGATCCGGCACGAGCAGCGGCGGGCGTTGCAGCCGGTCGAGCACCAGGGCGGGTGGCTCCCCCGAGCCAACCCAGAACTCGCCATAGGCGCTGAGGCCGAATGGGAAGTCGAACACCTGCACCCCGGTCGGCGGGATCAGGTAGGCGGCCATCTCGCCCGGAGTGACCTCCAACGCCGCGGGATGGCGGTCCGCCATATGGCTAAAGGCCAGAAGGATCGGCGTGCGCTCCGGGACTTGCCAGGTGGCCCAGCCACCCGCACGCCCGAACGTGCGCGAAGGATCGGCGTCGGGCGCCTCGATGAGCACGTCCTCCCGCCCCGAACGGAAGGGATCGCGGCGCTGGGTGACGCGAAGGCAGTCGTCTCGCCCAAGCGTCGCGGTGACGGGCGCTCCTCCGGCGATTCCGATGGCGGCCTCCGCCCGGCGAGCCCGGCCCATGGGCAACACCAGCGCCAGCGACCGGACGGGGGTGGCCGGCTCGGGAGTGAGGTTCGTGACGGCGATATCGACCTGCATGCCAGGAATGCCCCGCCACGCACGCAGCCGGGCTTCATAGCGGAAGCGCTGCTGCACGTCTCCATCCGCAGGCGCGAGGTAGCCGCGCACGACCACCACCGCGTGGAGCGGCCCATTTCGCT
>DUUU01000052.1 GCA_012841485.1 Armatimonadota bacterium | reverse complement strand
GTTTTGCAGCGATGGCAGGCCCCTCCCTCTAGGGCGATCGCCGTCACCCCCATACCACGGCGCTGGATCACGCGCGCGCCGCAGGCGTGGCAGTGGGTGTCTTCTCCGCCGTGACCGGCCACATTGCCCAGGTAGGCATAGGCCAGGCCCTCCTCGCGCGCCATGGCGTGCGCCTGCTCCAGCAGATCGATGGGCGTCGGCGGCAAGTGCGATAGCTCGCGATACGGGAAGAAGCGCGTGATGTGCCACGGCGTATGCGGGCCGAGGGCATCGCGAATCCAGCGGGCGATCTCGCGCAGCATGGCGGGGTCGTCGTTTACCGTCGGGGTCACGTTCGTGACGCACTCCACGTGCATGCCCCACCGCTCCCGAGCGCGCACGGCGCTTTCCAGGATCCCCTCGAAGCGGGCGATGCCCGAGACCTTCCGGTAAGCCTCTCGCGAAAACGCCTTGATGTCCACGCGGTAAGCATCCAGGTAGGGTCCGATGGCATCGAGGGCCTCCGGCGAGATGAAGCCGTTGGTGACATAGACGGTATAGAGGCCACGGGCTTTGGCCAGACGCGCGCTCTCTAGCGTGTGCTCGAACCAGATCGCCGGCTCGTTATAGGTCCAGCAGATCCCCTGGCAGGCGTGCGCCAGCGCGAGCTCGACCGATTGCTCCGGCGTGATCGGGTGGAGAGCGGCGGCGCAGTTTTCGGCGGAAACCTGCGAGATCTCGTAGTTCTGGCAGCCGGGGCAGCGGAAGTTGCATCCCACGGTGCCGAGCGAGAGGACCATCGTGCCCGGATGGAAGTGGTAGAGGGGCTTCTTCTCGATTGGATCCGCGCAGATGGAGGACACCCGCCCATAGAGGAGCGTATGCAACACGCCCCCCCGGTTCAGGCGCGTTGCGCACGCACCCCGGCCGCCGTCGGGGATCACGCACCGCCACCGGCAGACTCCGCAGCGGACCTTCCCACCACCCACCTTTTCGTAGAGTAGCGCCTCTTTCACCGGTTCTCCTTGCCAAGCATCTGCATCGCCGAGGCGAGGCATATGGCTATTGTACCCTGATTTGGCGCCAGTGACAAGACGGATGAGGCTGCGTCTCCACATAGGGACGTTGCGTCCGGATGCGAGGCGCGGGCGTGAAGACCCGCGCACGACGCATTCAGACCAGCCGGCCGGCGGCGGGCTGAGAGGGGACGCATGGGGCCCAACCGCCCCTCAGATTGCCAGCAACTCGCGGGCGTTCTGGCGCGTGATCGCGGCGCGCTCCTGGTTGGAGAGCTGGCCCTCTTCCAGCTTGAGGAGCGACGAGCGCACGTTAAAGAGAGGCGCGCCCGTGCCCAGCACGATCCGGTTGGCTCCGACCGCGGTGATCGCTTGCCGGACACCATCGACGTTCTCGACCTGGGAGAGCTCTATCCAGACGTTGGAGAGCGCGCGGATGCGGGCGGCCTGCGCGAGCACTTCCGCGAAGCGGATTCCCCCCAGGATGACCCGCGTGCCTGGAGCCGCCTCGGCCGCATCCACGGCTTTGTCAACACTCACATCCGGGACCTTGCAGAGAGGATGTTGCGCGCGAAGATCCTGCAAGCGGAGCTGGATGAGCACGGGGAGATCCGCCTCGCCGGCGGCGGCCAGCAGCGCGCGCGCCGGGCCGGATTCCAGGTCGTAGCAATGGTAGTTGGGATGGAGCACGACAGCGCGCGCGCCGATCTCCTCTTGCGCGATCCGCAACGACCGCTCCCAGTTGGCCAGCGAGGGGTTGATCGCGGCGCAAGGGAGCAAGATGCCATCGGGCTGCAGGCGGGCGGCTAGGCGCTCATTGGCGATCTGAGGATCCTCGAAGAAGAGCGCCTCCAGGGACGAAACGAGTGCCCGGGCGATGCCGGCCTCCTGGAGCATGGTGGCGACATCGGCGGGAAGAGAGGCCGGGAGCGCGCGGAATGGCCACGGGCCGGCAAATGCGTTGATATCGATCATCGTCCGAGTATCCTTTCCGCGTTGCCGAACAGGATCAGGTCGCGTTGCCCCGGAGTGAGCTGAGCGCCGAGGACCTTGCCAAGCTGCACGCCGTAGGAGCGCCCCGGTGCATCGGATCCGAAGAGCACGCGCTCGGCGCCGAGCTGCCGCACCGCATACTCCACGACGCCCGCTTCCGGATCGCCTCCCGAGGTATCCACCAGGATGTTCGGATAGGGAGCGATCTCAAGAACGCCTCGGTAACCGATGCCCATCAGGTGCGCGATCAGGATCGTTGCCCGGGGGTGCCGCCGCCCCATCTCCGCCACGTCGGCCGAGGTCGACTCGTGCTCCAGCTGGCCGACCGCCTTGTTCCAGGCGTGCTGCAGAACGGGAACCCCCAGCTCCGCGGCGCGCTCCAACACAGGGTCTACCAGAGGGTCCGATGCCTTGCACGAAACCCACAGCTTGATGCCTGCCATGCCGCCGCGCACCACGCAGCGGTCGATCTCTGCCATGGCGTCGCTGCCGTGGCGCGGGTTGATGTAGCAGAACCCGAGGAGGTGATCGGGATGAGCCGCCATCGCCTCGAGAACGTGGTCGTTCGCTTCTCGTACCTCGTCAAGAGTGGGGTTGACGAGGTAGCCCCGGTTACCCAGCGAGCTGATGCATTGACGGTCGATGCCGTGGAGCAGAGCGCGCTCGACGAGGTCAGTCACCGCGTCGCCGCTTCCGCCCTTCAGTGGGGACATGTGACGCCCGATATGGACGTGGACGTCGTAGATCATTACCGTATCTCCTCACGAGAGCAGTGTGGTCGCTCCCGTGACAGGTTTCTCGCAAACTGCGCCAACCCCTTGTGGAAATCGGTCGCGTTCGAGCAGTTTTTCGACAGGCAGCGCCTACCGCGAAGGGTGCCCGGGCGTTTCGCGGGGAAGCGTCCGGCTCCAGAGGGCAAAGAGGAGCGATGCGGCGATGATGATCCCACCGGCAGCCAGGGCCACGGCCTGAAGCCCGCCCTGGTCCACCGCGGGTCCAGCGGTGAGTATCGAAAGCAGGAGGGCCAGAGTCATGAGTGACTCCTGGGAGGCGAAGACGCGCCCGCGGACTCTATCCGGCGCCAGAAGCATGACCGCGGTCTGATGGGAAGTCCACCAGAGGGCATAGCCGACTTCCCGGACCAGGAGCACGATGACGGCCCCCGCGAGGTTGGGAGCAGCGCTCAGCGCGGCAAGCCCGAGACCATCGACGAAGAGCGCCGGGGGGATGGCGCGGACGAGATCTTCTGCGGTTCGCGTTGCCAGCCTCCGAGCCAGGAGGGTGCCCGCGACGGCACCCGCGCCCATGGCCGCGTAGAGGATGGCGATGCCAAAATCGCGCGGGTTGCGCACCAGTTCGCCCATCGTCTCGAGGCCCAGGGTGGCGCCGTAGAGGCTATACAGGATCCGCGCGGCGCCGGTGCCGAGCGCCCATCCCGCGGGAAGGAAGAGCAGCCCCCGGAGCGCCGGATGCCTGCGAACCGCGGCGAAGCCTTCAACGATGTCACGGCGCACGGCCGCCAGCACCGCGATGGTGCCGGCGGAGACCTCCCGCTCGCGGGCTGGCGCGCGGATGCCCGCGATGATCAGGGCGGAGAGGATGAAAGAGAGGGCGTTGAGGACGAAGGCGGGGCCGCGTCCGAGGACTGCCGCGATCAACCCCCCGATGAGCGATCCGATGGCGAGCGTTGTGCCGTAGGTGGCCGCCGAGAGGGCATTGGCGACCATGAGTTGGTGCCGGGTGGTAATGGTGGGCAGCAGCGCGCCCCGAGCCGTATTGAAGAAGAGGGAGACGCCGGCCAGGCCCGCCGTGGCCGCGTAGAGCACCCAGAGGGGGCCCCCGGCCCAAACGACGAGGTAGGCGAGTGCCAGCACCGCGCGGAGGATATCGGTGACGATGAGGATCCGCCGGCGGTCGAGACGATCAGCCGCGATGCCCGCGGCCGGTCCAAGGAGGAAGAGGGGGAGGTGCCGGATGACCGTGTAGAGGGCGACGGCGGTTCCCGCGCGCGCCTCGGAGCGTTCGATCAGGAGTGCCATCACGGCGACGCTGGAAAACCAGTCGCCCATCTGAGAGACGACCTGGCCGTACCAAAGCCGGCGCAGATTCGGGTTCTCGCGCAGCAGGCGCGCATAGCCGGGCGGGCGCGATGGATCCGCGAGCTCTTTCGCCACGGCTTTAGCCACCCATCCGGCCGGCGCTCCCCCCGAGCCGCAGGCCCCCACTGGAAAGCTGTTGGTCCCCGAACCCTGCTCCTGAGAACACTGGCCTCTCCCTGTCGTCTCGCGTGTGCTGGCTGGTCCGGCGGTGATTGCTGTAAGGATTCCATACCGGCCCCCTGGTTCCTGTCTCAACCCCGAGGGGGATCGCACAACCCATCTCGCGCGCACCTCCTCAGCCGTGTCCGGCCCCTCCATCCGTGATATCGAAGGCATTCCTGCCGGCGCGGGGCCAGCCGAGAGCGCCCACATCTGTAACAGAGTGCTTTGACGCCCCCGGTACTTCCATGTATAATGAGAGGCAGCGATGAACGAGCAAGAGTACCACCGGATGCGGGCAGTGGAAGACGGCTCCTGGTGGTTTGTCGGCAAGCGCTTCCTGGTGGAGGCGCTCCTCCGTCGGGCGGCATCCGTGGGGCCGGGGGCTCGCTTCCTTGATGTGGGCTGCGGCACCGGCGCGATGTTGCGGGTGCTCGCGAAACTGGGCGATTCGGTGGGAACCGATATGGCGCCCGCAGCATTGCGGCTGGCGGCGGAGCGCAAGGCGGCGCTGCTGTGTGCCTCGGATGCCCAGAGGCTGGCCTTCGCGGATGACTCCTTTGCGGCGGTGACGGCGCTCGACGTGATCGAGCACCTCGATGACCCGGTCGGCGCCCTTCGCGAGATGCGCCGGGTGTGCAAGCCGGGCGGGGCCGTCGTGATCACGGTGCCAGCGCACCCATTTCTGTGGAGCGACCACGACGTGGCGCTCGCCCACCGCCGGCGCTACACGCTGCGCCTGTTGCGCGAGCAGGTGGCGGCCGCCGGGCTTCACGTGGAGCGGATGGGCTATGGCTATGCCGCGTTCTTTCTGCCGGCGCTGATCGTGCGGCGCGCGCGCCGGCTGTGTCATGGCCGCCGGACGCCAACCGCGGATCTGGGCCTGACCGTGAGACCGGTCAACGCCCTCCTCACCGCCTACATGTGGCTCGAAGCGCGTGCCCTTGGTGTCGCCAATCTGCCGGTGGGCACGTCTTTGCTTTGCGTGGCGCGCAAGCGCATATCCTAGCGCCCCGCCGGATTCTACCAAGGAGAGCGATATGGCGAGAGCGACCGTAGCAGTCCTCTTCACCACCCCCGAGAGCGTGGTGGAGGATTATGGGAGGTTGATGGACCTGGCCGGCTTGCGACAACACCTGCCGGCGGCGTTCGACACCATCCTGAAGATCAACATCTCGTGGCATCACTATTTCCCAGGCTGTTCCACGACGCCCTGGCAGTTTGACGGCGTGATCCGCAAGCTGCGCCAGGAGGGCTATGAGAACCTGATCCCGGCGCAAAACCGCACCGTTGTCGTCGATCCCAAAGTGGGCGCGGTGCGCAACCACCTCCGCCCCGTCGTGGAGAAGCACGGCATGGAGTTCACCTACCTCTATGAGCCGGGCGTGGCGTGGGTGAACTATCAGCCGCGGGCGCGCATGCGCGTGTTGCACGACGTCTTCCCCGAGGGGATCCTGATCCCGGAGCTGCTCATCGGGCGAAACGCCATCCACCTGCCGACGACCAAGACGCACGTCTTCACCGGCATCACCGGCGCGATGAAGAATGCCTTCGGCGGCCTCCTGCGCGAGAACCGCCACTGGACGCACGCCGTGATCCATGAGACGCTCGTCGATCTCCTCGCCATCCAGAAGGAGATTCACCCGGGACTCTTCGCGGTGATGGATGGCACCATCGCGGGCGACGGCCCCGGACCCCGCGCGATGATGCCCCACGTCAAGAACGTGATCCTGGCAAGCGCCGACCAAGTCGCCATCGACGCCATTGAGGCGAAGCTGATGGGCTTCGACCCCCTCTCCTTCGACTTCATTCGCCTGGCGCATGAGGATGGCCTCGGCGTGGGCGACCCGGCGGAGATCGAGATCGTGGGCGCCGATATCTCCGAGGTGAACTGGCACTTCAACCACAAGCGCGAGACCTTCGCCAGCCGGGGGCAGAAGCTGATCTACCACGGTCCATTGAAGCCGCTGGAGCATCTTCTCCTGCGCTCGCCCATCGCGCCGTGGTCCTACCTCGCCTCCCGAGCCTATCACGACGGCTATTGGTTCCCCTTCGTCGGGCGCAAGCGTGTCGCGCGGATCATGGCTACCGGTTGGGGCGAGCTGTTCCGCGCCTATGGGAGCCCCGAGACGATTCCCGGGTAGTCAGGTTGCAGATCCGTGCAAGCATGGCCGGCAGATGCTATAATGTCCCCATGCAGGCCGGCATCTACATCCATGTTCCGTTTTGCGCGCGGAAATGCAGCTATTGTGATTTCGTCTCCTGGCCTGTGACCGCCGGGAACGAGCGCATCGAGGCGTTTGCCGATGGCGTTTGTCGCGAGATAGGGATCGTCGCGCGGGCGTATGCTGCTTCGGAGCCGCTGGACGCGCCGACGCTCTTCTTCGGCGGGGGCACGCCCTCCCTCCTGAGCCCCGAGCAGCTGGGGCGCGTCCTAGCTGCCGTGCGCGCTCACTTCCGCCTGGCAGCGGATGCGGAGATCACGCTCGAGAGCAATCCCGGCACGCTCGATTCCGACAAGGCGCGCACGTTCCGTGACCTCGGGGTGAACCGGATCAGCGTGGGGGTGCAGAGCTTCCACGATTCCGAGTTGCGCGCGCTCGGGCGCATCCACACGGCAGAGCAGGGGGCCGCGGCGATCCGAACTCTCCGTGCCGCGGGCTTTGATAATGTGAGCCTCGATCTGATGTTTGCCATTCCGGGGCAGAGCCTGGAGAGCTGGCGAGAGACGTTGCACCAGGCGATCGCTCTGCGCCCAGAGCACATTTCCGCCTACAGCCTGATCATCGAGCCAGAGACGCCTTTTGAGAGGTGGGAGCGCGAGGGCAAGCTTCACCGCCCGGATGAGGACGCGGAGGCGGAGATGTATGAAGAGGCGATTGCGATGCTCTGCGGCGCGGGCTACGAGCATTACGAGGTCTCTAACTTCGCGCTTCCGGGCCGGCGTAGCTGGCACAACCAGATTTACTGGCGAAACGAGCCCTATTTTGGCTTTGGACCGTCGGCCACGAGCTATCTGGAGGGGGTTCGGAGCACCAATGCCCGCGCACTATCGAACTATCTCGATGGCGTGGCGCGCGGGGAGCGGCCCGTGGAGCAGTCGGAAGCGCCGGCGGGCGCGCTGGCGATGGGTGAGACGATGATGCTGGGCCTGAGAATGCGGGAGGGCGTCGAGAGCGCGCGCTTTGCGGCGCGGTTCGGCGTCACGCCAGAGGAGGTGTATGCCGAGACGATCCGCCGCCTCGCGCACGCGGGCTTGCTTCGGGCCGGAGAGGGCCGGATCGCCCTCACCCATCGGGGGCTTCTCCTCGCCAACAACGTGATGGCGGAGTTCCTGCCCTGAGGAAGGGAGGCACCGCTCGCTGGCCGGCGAGCGGCCGTCACTCCTCCGTGATCCGGATGTGCGTCTCCATCCCGCGCTCGCGGTGCTCGCCCACATAGCAGTAGATGTCGTACTCTCCCGGGCCCAGGTTGGCGACCACGACCGTGTCCTCACCAGGCTCCAATCGCTCGCTCCGCTCCTCGACACCCGGCCCGTCGATCTGAAAGCCGTGGATCGCGGAGCCGGTATTGCGGATGCGAAACTGGACGCGCCCGGGCGGTGCTGTCGCGGGACTCAGCCGCACGAACCACTCTCCCATCTCCACGTTCACCGTTGTCGTTTGCCGGTCGCGGGAGGGGGTTACGCTGGAACTGCGGTTGCCTGGAGCCGGTTGCCGGGTGCCATCCGGTTGGGCGGGCTCGTTGGCGGGCGCCGTCTCGCGCGGCGGTGCCGGCTGCGGGCTTCCCGGCTCGACAGGGGCGTTTGCAGGCGGCGTCGCCGTCGTGCCGGAGGGCGCCTCTCCATCCCGGCGGCCATCCTGCTCAACCGTCACCCGCTGGTCTGGCCCCTCCGGGCCCGATCCCGGCTGGATGACCGTCGTGCTGCCCCCTTCGGGGGGAGCAAGCTGCGCCGGCCGGGTCAGGAAGAAGACGGCCGCGGTGAACGCCAGCAGGCCGAGGGCGAGGACGACCCACGGCCACGGGGATCTCTCCTCACGTTCGGTGCGCTCCGGGTGCTCTGTGGTCTCCGGATGTTCTGACATATCCAAGCTCCTCCTTGCACTGAGCGTGCTTGATAAGCCACAGGAGTATTGCCGGCATCGTTCCCCGGAGTGCATGGCGCAAAACGGGCCTGCTCCATCGATGCCGCCCGGAGAGCAGGGGCATGGTGTGGGAGCGGTCCCACCAAATGTGTTACAATAGGGGCGAGGGGGAAGAGAGTGGGCAGAGATCGCCACGCGATCTGCCCCTCGCGCGGGCGGCACCAACCGGGCCGTCCCATCGCCTCCTCGATGAGAATAGGTGGTTAGAAGATGACTGCACAAGCGGAAACGGTGGAGGGCGTGCTCGAGATCCTGGCGAGTGGATCAGGGTTCGTGCGCACGAGAGAAGACCTCACTCCCTCTCCGAAGGATGCCTACGTGGCTCCTTCCCAGATCCGGGCCTGCGGCCTGCGCACGGGCGACCGCGTCGCCGGGCCGGTGCGCCCGCCGTCGGGCCGAGAGCGTTCTCCCTCGCTGGTAGCGGTAGAGAGCATTGAGGGCGAGCCTCCCGACGGCGCGCGGACGCGCCCGTTCTTTGACGGGCTGATCGCGATCTCGCCGGAAGAGCGCCTGCGCCTGGAGAGCGGGCCAACCGACCTGACGGGCCGCGCCATCGACCTGCTGGCGCCCCTGGGCAAGGGCCAGCGCGGGCTGATCGTGGCGCCGCCCAAGGCCGGCAAAACGCGGATTCTCCAGGAGATTGCGCGCAGCGTGGCGCGCACCACGCCCGATGCCGTGCTCCTCCTCTTGCTCATCGACGAGCGCCCCGAGGAGGTGACCGATTTCCGTCGCGAGGGCGCCGGACAGGTCTATGCCTCCAGCTTCGATGCCGAGGCGCGCGACCACCTGCATCTCGCTCGCCTGGTGCAGGCCCGCGCGGAGCGGCTGGTGGAGCGCGGTCGCGATGTCGTGATCCTTCTCGATAGCCTGACGCGCCTGGCGCGCGCGGCCAACCTGGGCGAGCGGCGCACAGGCCGCTCGCTCTCCGGGGGGCTCGACGCGGCGGCCCTGCGCATGCCCCGCCAGTTCTTGGGCGATGCCCGGAAGATTGAGGGTGGGGGCAGCCTCACCATCCTGGCGACGGTGCTCGTGGAGACGGGGAGCCGCCTCGACGATGTGATCTTCGAGGAGTTCAAGGGCACCGGCAACTGGGAGGTCCGCCTCAATCGGCGCATTGCCGAGCGCCGGCTCTATCCCGCCATCGACGTCGCCGCCACCGGCACCCGCCGAGAGGAACTCCTGGTTCCCGCCGACGAGCTGGAAGGGATGAACCGGCTGCGACGGCATCTGCTCGATTACGCCACTCAGCCAGAGGAGCGCGCGGAGCGCCTCCTTGAACTGCTGCGGGAGACGCCTTCGAACGCGGAGCTGCTCGCGCGCATGGCTCGCCTCGTGCATAAGTGACCGGTCGCCATGGGCGAGCCTCGGCAGGAGGGCCCATCATTTCCGACGAACAGAATGCCCGGTTGGTATGAGATTCCGAGATAAAGAATTCTCGCAGGCGGCGCAGTCGGATGCGCGGGGATCAATCCCCGCGCTGCTTGTGGGCGAAGCCCTGACGGGCTGGGTTGGCTGGCACTCCCGGATGCCGTAGAACGGCGGGGGTTGGGAGGCGTAGCGCGGAGCTTCAGCGCCGCGCGCGGGCAAGCACCAGGCCCATGCGGCATTCCAGAGCGGGGGAACGGATGGCCATTCTGAAGCGAGGCGGTTTGGCAGCAGGCCAGGCAGATACTCTGATCGGGAAGCACTCCGCGTTTGACGGGAAGCTGAAGGCGACGGGCTCGGTTCGGATCGAGGGCAGTTTCCGTGGCGAGCTCACCGGCGATGCCAATATCGTCATCGGCGATTCCGGGCGCGTCGAGGCCAACATGCAGGGGAAGAACATTATCCTGGCCGGAGAAGTGCGCGGGAACATCACGGCGAGCGGGCGCACGGAGATCACCGCGAGCGGCAAGCTCTATGGCGACCTGAAGACGAAGTCGCTTGTGATTGACGATGGCGCCGTCTTCCAGGGGGCGTGCATCACAGAGGAGACCACCCGGGTTTCGTCGCCGAAGCAGGATGTCGCCTGATGCCGCGTCGAGAGGGTGGGATCCTGGCCGAAGAAAATCACAGGCACGCATGTTTAGGCTTCTGTAGAGGTGGGTATCCTCTGAAGGACAAGATAGCCTCCCGGTTTGCGGGGTTCCGGGATGCGATTGGGCGGGGCGACCTTCAATGGCCGCCCCGCTGGTTTTTTCAGGCGTTGCTCATGCCCGGGCATCTTTCCCGGTGGTGGCGCTCCCGCCGCCGGCACGCCGGGAAGCACGCTTCCCCGGCGCAAACCGTTCCCAGGTAATGACCCGGCGCGTCCGCAGGAACTCCTCCAGCTGGTCGAGCGCTTCCATGATCAGAAGCACGGCCCGGGGCTGAAGACTGGGATCGATCCCCGACTGAGTCACCCAGGCGCGGGCCAACTGGCGCGCCTCCTCCTTCAAGCCTGGTTTCCAGGTTCCCTGCTTGCGATCAAAGTGCTCGTCGCGGAATGCCCGGAGGCTGCCCATCTCGAGCGTCTCCGGATCCCAGCGCCCGCGGGTGATCAGCGAGACGGCGAGCGCCGCAAGCACCGCGAGCGAGCCGTTTGGGGCGCTTGCCAGCTTCTCGGTGAGCGCGCACACGCCGAGTGCCCGCGAGATGGCCACCCAGACGGAGATGTTGGCCAGATGCTCGTGCATGTCAGCAACGGGGATCGCCTCGGGCCGGCGCCGGCGGTCGATGGCGGGCACGCGCAGGGCTGCCTCGCCAGACTTGGGCTCGATGGTCGCCTCCGGATGCACGAGCGCGAGCAGCAGGTCGCGCTGGCGCAGATCCATCGCCGCGGCGAAGGGGCGCAGGCGCAGGGCGATCTGGCGGAGCTGTTCGAGCGCGGTGACGCCGCGCTGCACCACGTCTCCCGCGCGTACTCGCGTCAGGGTGTCGGCCACTTTCTCGGGATTCTCCGGCACGCCGCGCAATCCCAGGCGCAGATAGGCTTGCAGCTTCGCAGCCGCCCGCTCCAGATCCGGCATGGCGACCGATCCCCCCTGGGCCATCACCTCGTCACGGAACAGCTTCTCGATCTCGCGTTGGAGGCTCTGCCGGCGGGCCGGGGGAAGGCTGCTCGTGGCGGCGCGCATCAGCGAGTCGGACGCATCCGGAAGCGGCACCGGCAGCAGCGGGTGTGATGCCTGCCCGCTCTCATCCTCCTCCAGCGTCAGGGGGGCCTCTTCGGGTACGAGTGGCGGCACCTGTGGGATGCGGGGGAGGATGATCGGCTCGGACTCGAGCTGGGCGAAGGTGTCGGCATGCTCGCGCGCGTCCTCCGCCATCCCGCAGGCGATCTCCATCACCTCCTTGTAGCGGTCGCCATCATACTCCGCCAGCCGGACCAGCAGCGCCTTCAGACGCCGGTCCTGGACGGGCGGGAAGGGATCGAAACCGCCGGGAAGAAACCGCCGCAGGGTATAGCGTTTGCGCCGGAATTCCGGCACGGTGAGCAGCGCCTCGGCCACCTCCTCCGGGGGCAGCAGCAGGATGAGCAGATTGGCGCCGACATCGGCGAAAGAGTTGGCGAGCGCCAGCCAGTAGTAGCGCTGCTTGGGGCTGCAAAACTCCAGGATGCGTGCGAAGTGCTCCACGGAGACGTCGCCCAGAAGCCGGCGGTTGCGCCGCTCCTGGTTCTGGATCATGGCGGCCACCGTGACCGGGGCCAGGTGGTCGAGCACGGCGGCGCGCTGCGGTTTGTCCATGCTCCATACCAGCCGCGTCTGTGCCTGGATGTCGGGCGCATGGGCGATGACCTGCGCCGCATCGCTCGGCTCCAGCTGGTTCATGACCGCGCGAAGATCCTCGTCATCCTTGATGTTTACCAGTGCCTTCGCGGCCTCTCGGGGGTCCACTCCCGGGACGATTGTGATCTGATGCTTCACGGTCTCTTCCATCATCCTCCGTAACTCGAGTCTACCATCGAGGGAGCACCGTGTCAAATCGGGTTTCACGCGTCCCCCGGTTCCGAGATAACGCCGATCTGGGTGGTTGCCGGCGCGGGCCGGGGGGCGGGATGACGCCTTGCCAGGAGAGTTGCGCCCCGAGGGTGAATTGAGGAGCGGCTAGGTGGCCAGGACCACCCTGCGCGCGAGAGCGTTTGGCCTGCTCCTAAGCGGAGTGGGTGAGTGAAGAGCGGAAGCAGGCGCCACGTGGTGGCCGCTCGCTCCATCGCCGATTCCGCAGTCTGCCCGTGCAGGCGACTCACCCGCGTGGCTGCACGTATTGGAGAGAGATGTTTCGCACAGCGTTTGCCCTTGTTCTGTTGCTGTTGGCTGGCCAGACTGCGCGCGCCGATGTGACGGTGGTGCGTGCGGGGGATGCCCTCCTGATGAGCAACTCGCTCATTCGGGTGCGCCTGGACCTTTCCAGGGGCGGCTGCCCGACGGAGATCGCCCTGGCAACAGAGGAGACGAGCCTCTGCGGCATGGTCTCGCTGAGCCTCTGCTACGAATCGGGAAAGCGGTGGGTGACCGATAGCTCCATCGCTGGGGCGACGGCGAAGATAGAGCGCCGGCCCGAGAACGCCGGAGGAGGGATCGTCGTCCAGGTCGATCTCCCCGCCTTTCCCGGGTGGGATCTGCGCAAGAGCTACACCCTGCGCGAGGGAAGCCCGATCCTCTCTGTCGCCTATCGCATGCGCGTTCGTGAGGCGCTCCGGCCCTATCCCTTCATCCCCGTGAACCTCGTGGGGAGCGCCAGCGCGGACACGCTGCTCGCGGAGGGCGGGGCCGTCTCACGTGACGAGCTCCCCGTGAGTGACTTTGCCCTGGTAATGAACGAATCGCCCTGGTACGCCTTCGCGAAGGGCGCGGATGGGCCCGGAGTGGCGGTGGCCCTGTCGAAGTGGCCGGAATGGTACCGGCGGCACACCATCGGGCGGCGCAAGGACGGCACGCTTTTCTTGCACGCGCGCGGCTTCCCGGAGGCGTTCACGCCCGGCCAGGAGGTGGAGTTCTCCTACCACCTCGTCGCGTTTGAGAAGGAGGCGCGGCGCACGGTCGCGCCCGCGCGAGCCCTGGGGGTGGCCGCGGTACCCCCCTTCGAGGGATGTGCGGCCGCTCCCGGCGCTGCTTCAGAGACGCTCGCGCGCCTCACGCGGGGCGTGCGCACGCTCTGCGTCCCCCAGGTGAGCACGGCGCCGGCCATCGATGGAATCCTGGACGACCCCTGTTGGGCGATTGCCGCCGTCGCCGACCAGTTCGTGCGCTCGGATGGCGCCGCCCTGGCGGCGACGGAGACGGTAGGCCGCGTGGTCTACGATGCCGACGCGCTCTACATCGGCATTCGGTGTGCCGAGCCCCTGATGCGCAATCTGGTGACCAACTCGCGCGAGCCGGGGCCGAACGTCTGGCAGGATGACTGCATCGAAGTGCGGCTCGATCCCCGGCGCGACCGCAAGACGAGCCTGCAGCTGATTGTGAACGCGCTCGGCGTGCGCCAGGATAATCTCCTTGGCGAGGGCGGGTTGACGCGCGCCCGCTGGAGCGCCCGAGCCCATCGCGGCGCCGACTTCTGGAGCGTGGAGATCCGCATCCCGTGGGCCGACCTCGACGTGACACCGCCCCGCCCCGGAGATGCCTGGGGCTTCAACCTCAACCGCGAGCGCCGTCCGGTGCGCGAGACCACCGGATGGTGCCCTACGCCCGCCGGCTTTCACCAGGCAGAGCGGTATGGCGATCTCCTCTTCGGGCGTGGTGAGCTGGAAGTGACGCATGTGGAGCCGGGGATCGACCGTGATGGGAAGGGGCTCCGCGTCTACCTGCGCAGCCGGCGCGCCGAGGCGGTGACTGTCGCGGGCTCGGCCGCCATCGCCCGCGACGGAAAGACCCCCGTGTTTGCCCGCGGGGAAGCGAGTGTGCCCCCAAAGGGCGAGGCGGTCCTCACCCTTCCCGTCGAGGCGCGTGATGCGGGGAGCTATCGGGTCGCCGTGACTCTGGCCGCCTTGGGCGAGATCTTCTACGCCGTGCCCTTCACCGGCACTCTCTGGGCGGATGGCCTCAACAGCGTTCTCTGGCCCGCCGAGGAGCACGATCAGACCCTCTACCTGGCGCGCGAGACGCTCCAACACTTCTTCTTCATCCCGGCCAACCACTCGCAGAAGGCGTACCCTGCCTTCGACTTCGTCCTGCTCCTCCCCGAGGGCGTGGAGTTCGTCGATTGCGTGCCCAAAGACACGCGGAACTACCACAAGGCCAGGCGGATTGACGTAGGCCGCGAGGTTCGCGACGGAGTGACCTACCAGCGCGTCGTGATCACCTCGGACCGGGCGCTGGGGCCGTCGCGCCTGGAGAAGCTCCGCTTCTTCAACGGCTACCTGGGCGCGCTGCGCGCCACGCCGCGGTTGGCCGGCGAGAAGCACCGCCTCTTCTACTATCTGCAGGCGCCTGGCGAGCGCGAGCGCGAGCACGCCCTCGACCTTGTCGTCCTTCCCGCGCCGGAGGGAAGGCAGCCGCGCGAGATCCCAGTCGGCGTCTCGCTATGGACCATAGCCGCGACGGATCCCTTCTGGCGCGGTCTGATGGAGACGTATCGGCGATGCGGGTTCAACTCGGTTGAGAGCAGCAAGATGGCCGCCGAGCCGGACGCCGCGAGGGTGGCCCGAGAG
>DUUU01000579.1 GCA_012841485.1 Armatimonadota bacterium | reverse complement strand
GGCCGGCCTCCCTCGCGCAGGGCGACGCTATCCACGAGGAGGTCTGCCTTCCCAGAGCCGATGAAGCGCACCTGGATCTGGTCACACTCCTCGGGGACCACGGCCTCTCCCTCTAGCTTCGTCCACTGAGGCGTGGCCTGTCGGCCATCGCCGCCGATGTTCCACCGCAGCGTCTTGCCGCCCGAGAGGGCGACGACGGCTATCTCCACGTTGCCAGAGCCTTTCACCCAGGCGCTCACCGTGAAGAGTTGCTCCGGCCGGACATTCAGGCGGCCGTCGTTCGTGAAGGCCCAGTCGCGCTCGCCGCTATGCCGGATCCGGGCCGCGCGCTTTCCAGATTGGCCCTCGGGGGCAACGGCGGCCGAGCCGGTGTTCGCCTCGCGCGCCCAGAAGCGCCAGCCGGTCGGACCCTCGGTGCCATGCTCAAAGTCGGGGTTCACCACTCCCAGCTTCTCCGGCACCGCCGGCGTAAAGACGAGGGCATCGTAGTAGCTGGAGCCCGGCGGTGTCGCGGCGTAGCGGTCATCCACCCACAGCTCGAAGGTGCCGCTGGTGATCGTGAAGATCCCCACCCGGTTGTCCCGGCCTTCCTTGCGCGTCCAATTCTTGCCATCGAGCGAGACCGCGAGCGGCCGGCTGAGGTGGAGGAGTTCGACGGCGTAGGTGCCCGCGGGAATCCCCGTGATGCGCGTATGCAGGGGCGGCGCGCCCTCTTCCGGTGTGGCGCGATCCTGCCTCACGATAGGCGATTGGAGGACAACGCCACCGGACCACTTCTTGTGGGCGTCCCTATCCGTGCTCCAGAGGTTCCATTTCGTCTCGGTGAGGCGGTTCTTCTCCCAGGCATCGGCCGGCGTGGTGTATGCCTCCGCCTCAAAAACGAGCGGTTCGCTGGCATCCACCGTGGAGAGCCGGGCGCCAGGCAGCGTCGCCACGACGCAGAGGACGGCAAAGGCGACCAGACGGTTGAACATGGCAGACTCCTCCTCGGCTGGTATCGATTATTGGTAGCACGGCTAGATTACCTGGAAAAGGCGTGCTTGTCAAGCCGAGCGTGCAGCGCGAATGGCCGCGCCGGTGCGTGGTTTGTGGCCGCGCCGGCGCGGGTACCGTAGCATGGCAGAGAGCATTAGTGATCAGGTTGGCAGTCCCAGCGGCGAGGGAGCCCAGAGCGCTTGGGACGCCACGTGAGGCGCGGCGCCGTTGCGCCGGGAGGGAAGAGAGAGATGGCGAACGAGATGGGTGGGCATCAGCCCTATCCGCTCGGTGAGGGGGACCGGTTCCGCATGTTCCGGGAAGGCACCTACCGCCGGGAGGAACTGAACCTGCAGCGGATGGAAGACCTGGAGAATTGGACCATCGCGGAGGGTGAGCCCGACATTCGGGGATGGGATATCCTCACGGAGGAAGGCGATCACGTGGGCAAGGTTCACGACCTGATCGCCAGTCCGAAGACCCAACATGTCTATTTCATCCTTGCCCAGATCGGTGGCCTCTGGGGCATGGGCGGCCGGCAAGTGTTGGTGCCGTTGGACCGCATCCACCTCAACCACGAAAACCATCAGGTGAGAATCGACGCCCCGCGCGATCGATTGGAGAACGCGATCGAGTGGCGCTCTGGCGAGGAGATCGACTACGCCGGGGCTTACCGCTACTGGTCGGAAGAGGGCATGGCGAGGCGCGCCGAGACGCATGAGATGGCGGGAATGCGCGGTGGCGAGGCACCCTCGGGTAAGATGGCGGGAACGCGCGGCGGCGAGGTCGGAGCGGGCGAGACCCGTGTACCCCTCCGCGAGGAGGAGATGGTCACGACCCGCGAGGTCCATACCGGCGAGATCGAGGTCGAGAAGCACGTGGTCTCCGAGCAGCGCACCATTGATGTGCCTGTCTCGCATACCGAGGTAGAGGTAGAGCGCCGGCCGGTGACGGGAGAGGCGCGCTACCAGACAGAGGGCGAGATCTCCGAGGGCGAGGTGCGCATCCCGGTCCGCGAGGAGGAAGTGCATATCGAGAAGCGCCCCGTCATCAAAGAGGAGATCGTCGTCCGCCAGCATCCAGAGACAGAGATGGAGCGGCATACCGAGACGATCCGTCGCGAGGTCGCCGAGGTGCATAAGGAAGGCGACGTCGACGTCGAATCCAAGGGCGGCGTGGAGGTCAGAAGCGAGAGCGACACCGACAGAAGCAGGCGACGAACACGCTGACGCGCTCCGAAAGGAACGGATGGCGTTCACGGGGTAGGTCACCTGGGTGGCCTGCCTCGTGAACGCGCGAAAGCCTACGCCCCCTGAGTGGGGGCGCAGGCAAGCCCCTGCGAGGAGAGCCGGCGAATCTCCTCGTTGCGCTCGCGCAGCGCGGCCTCCACGCGGATGAGGCCATCGGCGCACTCGCCCGGCGAATGGCCGTGGCCGGCTTCGCGCTCCATGCGCAGGCCCCTGGCGACGAGGTGGATGAACTCCGTGATGATGCCTTCATCGACCGGCGTTGGCGCCGCTGCCCACTGAAGGAGCGCCTGCTCCATCTGGCGGTAGTAACGACGATCCAGGGGGCCATTGGGGCCCACCAGGGGAAGGGGGTTCAGCGCGCGCTGGAACCCCTTCAGCGCGAACAGGAGCGGATCGTAGTGGCGTCCGGCCACCAGGCGCGGGAAGGTGAACTCGATCACCGGCACGGGGGGCTGGCTGCCCTCCACGGCGCGGTGGGCGTTCCAGCGCGAGAACGCCAGCTCTCCCCGGCGCGTGCGAATCTCTCCCCCATGGATCCGCTTCTCGCGCAGGATGCCGGCGGAGTCGAGACCCAGGTCCCCTCCGAGGAGGAGCAGGCAGAAGAGGAACTCCGGGCCCGGGAGGCGGGTGAAGGGCCGGCCCTCCTCGGCTTGCAACGAGAGATGCAGGCTGTGCGGCGGGATGCCGATGAACTCCACCGTCTCTCGGATCAGCTCCGAGAGAATCCAGAGGTCGGTGGTGGCAGGCTGCGAGAGATCGCCTTCCACCTGCAGCCGGCCGAAGGCGATCTCCAGGAAGCCGCGTGTTCGCCCGGCATCGAAGGTGACGCCGGTGTGGTCATCGCGATACCCCCCGAGTTTCCAGAGGCGGCGCGCCAGGTCAAAATCGTGGAAGTAGTAAAGCCCATCGAGCTGCGGGTCGGCGCCGCGCCGCGAGCGGATCGCGCGCGCTCCCAGGGGACTGAACTCCAGCTCTGCCCCAAGGGGCGTGCTTCCAGGGCGGCGGTTGATGCCCATGCGCGCGATGATCTCCGCCACGAGGCTCGGATCATAGAGGGCATCGGCCAAGAGGATCGCCTGGCGCACGGTGTCGACGTAGTCATGGTCGGCCCGGTAGACGCGGAGGCCGGCTCCCGCGAGCGCCGCTTCCAGGGCTTCCGCGCGCGCATTGAGGAAGGCGAGCGCCGCCAGCAACGATTCGGTGCGGGGATAGCAGGATACCTGCGGTCGGAGTGCCTGCCGAAAGTCGCGGCGGACCCGCTCCTCCACCTGGTTGAGGATGACGATGCGCGCGATGAGGCGCAGGTAGGCGCTGGCGAAGCGTCGCGCGTGCGCGTCCTCTCGAAGCCACGCCAGGCTCGGGAGGGGGGCGTGTTGCAGCGCGCGCCCGAGGGCTCGTGGCGACCAGCGCGGGTCGATCCAGTGCTTTCGCGAGAGCTCGGCGATGGTATCTCCCAACAGCTCTCGGCCCAGGCGGATGTCGTTCTCCGTGCTCCCGAAACGGCGGGCGAGCGTGCTTTCCATCTCGGCCAGGAGGTGGCGCTCCACGCGATCCTCCGGCTCGAAGTCGCGGCACGGATGCGCCCCGATGGCCGTGGGGCTTCCCACATAGGCGTGCGTCTGGACCCACTCGCCGCCGGCGCGCACCACAACCGGGCGACGCTCGTAGAGCGAGCCATTCTCCTCATACCGATCGAGACGCGCCAACACTTCGACATCGATTCCCTCGATCAGGTAGCCCTCGGTTGTGGCGCCCGGCTCTGGCAGAATATGGGGCAGGGCGTGTGGCGTGGGCACTCGCCGGAAATCACGCAGGAGCGCCGGCTGGCGGGGCGGTTCGAATCCAGTGAGCAGGCGCAGGTGTCTTGGAGTTGCCAGCGTTCCATGGATGAAGAGCTTATCGGTCTGGATCACACAGCCTCCGGGTATTACCGATGCTCCATCCGACATCCGTCGGTGGGAGCCCGGTGAGTGCGGGTATGACCCGCGTGCTCCTGCGAAGACAGGCATTCTGGGGGAATAGGCAGCGCGGTAGCACGCGCGTGTTGACCCTTGCCGGTCGCTGGGGGAACAGGGCAGCGGGTATGTGGGCTCATGCGGCTCGTCATGTTCTCATTCGTACAGGGCGGAGTGGAGTCGTGGTGGAATGGAGTCCTGAAAAGTGGTAGAGTGCCTGGTGTCTGTTTGTTGTCCTACTCGAGCCAGTCCTCAGCGGCAGGATGCCGCGCTCGTTTTTTTCGCGCTCCCCGTGGCGGAATCCTGCCGCTCTCTCTTGCTCTCAATCACGCGGATATCTTCGCCCTGGACACTACTCCGCGGCCGCTTTTGGCAGCTGGAGCGTGCCCGAAAGCTTCCATGCGGTGGCATAGAGCGAGGCGGTGAAGCGGACGCTCGCCCGCGCGCGCTCCTGTGCAAAGTCAGAGACTTCCGGCGCCAAACCGCGCGCTCCTTTCACGCGCAACTTCGGCTCCAGCATATAGACACGCGTAACCAGCGCATTGCTCCGCTTCAGCTCCGACAGGATGGCCGGCATGAGCGATTCCACAGGCGTGACCTGTTGGCGCGCAGCCAGGACGCTTGGCTCAACGCGGAGCGCCGTAATGAGGTCATCGATGCGCGAGTGGATGCCGGTGCGCGGCGAACTGCCATCCGGGCGCACCTTGCCGTCGTGGTGGACCGTCGTGTGCAGCGGCTGGCAGAGATCCTGGGCGTAGTGAGCCACCTGCCCGGCAAGGTATCGGCACTTGGCCTGCACGTGTGTATCCTCCGGGCGCTGGCGGCTCTCCGCGAAAGCGAGGGCGAGGCGCTCCGTTGCTTCTGCGAGGGCATAAGGCAGGAGACCCGCCCGGTCGGGATCCAGTTTGGCACGGGCGCATTGATGGATGAAGCCGTAGCGCGTCGCTGGAAGCGAGCGGCCCTTCAGTAGCTCCAGATCAAGGAAGTGCTCGGGGCCCTCGCCGTTGCGAAGCGCCGGCAAGGATCGATTCTTGGCGAAATCGGGGTCGCGCGAGTCGCGGGCGATTGCCTTCGCGCCGGATCGAAAGAAGGAGGGGAGCGAAGCCGGCGTCGCCAGTACCGCGGCTTCGGTCAGAACCATATGGCCGTCGGTAGCCCAGGCGTGCGCGGGCCGTGCCGGGGCCAGGCAGACCCCAAGCGTCAAGAGAGTGAATAGGGCGCGGAGTGTGCGCCGTATCGTACCGGTTCTCATGCCAATCGTGTCAGAGCCTCCCGCTGGATGGCGTTTCGCAGGGGCTCTCCCCGCAGGTAGCGATCCAGCTCGTCGAGAGCGAAATCCGCCATTCGATGGCACTCCTGGTGCATCGATCCCGCGATATGCGGCGTATAGATCACGTTCGGGAGCGTATAGAGCGGGCTGCCTTCGACCGGGGGCTCCGGGTCGGTCACATCCAGGACCGCCCAGATCCGGCCCGACTGCAGCTCCGCGAGGAGGGCCTCTTCATCCACGAGGGCACCTCGCGCCGTGTTGATGAAGGTGGCGCCATCCTTCATCCGCGCCAGGAGCGGCCTGTCGATCATGTGGCGCAGACTTGGCAGATTGGGGGCATGCAGCGAGACCACATCGGAGCGCTCCATCAGCTCCGGCAGCTCCACCTTGGTGACCCCAAGACGGCGGGCTTCCTCTTCTCCCACCCAGGGATCATAGAGGAGCACCTCCAGATCATAGCCGCGAAGCAGGCGGATCACCTCACGGCCCACCATGCTGGCCGCAATCACGCCCACGGTGCGCCGGTAGTTTCCGGGCACCTCCTCCGGAAGGCCGGCCTCGCCGCGCCGATGGCGCATCAGCGCCCAGAAGCGCTTGTTCGATAGGATGATGGCAGCCACGGTATACTCGGCTACCGGGATTGCGTTCGCCGGCGCAGCCGAGCTCAGGGTGATCCCTCGCTCGAAAAGCGCGTCAGTGACAAACCCCTTCACCGAGCCCGCGGCGTAGAAGAGCGCGCGCAACCTGGGAGTCCGCTCCAGGAAGGCCTCGTCCACGCGGGGCATGCCCCAGGTGCTCACGATGATGTCGGCCTTCGCCAGTTGGTCCACGCGCTCATCCGCAGCGCGCTCGAAGCACGCGTCCACAAGCGTAGCCATTGACTCCAAGCGGTCATAATGCCGGGGCGCAAAGACCCGCTTTGCCATCGCGCGGGGTGCCAGCAGCGCGATCGTCAGATCTGGATAGAACCTCTCCTGGGACAACTTCCTGCTCCTTCACACCGTTGGAGGGATGCGTCGAGACTGCGCCCGCGCCGGCCATTTGGGCGAAAGGCTCGGGCAGGCGGCGTTGGAAGAGAGGGGGCGGTGATCTCCATGGCGCGCCTACGGTGCCTCCAGCCTGCGGATGTGCGCGCG
>DUUU01000578.1 GCA_012841485.1 Armatimonadota bacterium | reverse complement strand
TGGCAGGTGGCGCGGCACCTGAAGCGCTGTCCGGAGTGCGCGCGGGAGTTGGAGGCGCTCCGGCGCGCGGTGGCCCTGATCGAGTCCATCCCCGAGGTCTCCCCGCCGGCGGATCTGTGGGAGCGCGTCGCGGGCGAGCTCCGGCGCGCGGAGCAGGTCGTCCCCTCCGCGCGAGTGATGCGCCGGCTGCCTGCGCTCACCGCCGCTGCCGTGCTCGCGGCCTCTGCGGGCCTCTTCGTGTGGCACCGCCCCAAGCCCGCGGTCACCCCTCCGCCGATGGCCACCTATGTGCGCTCTCACCTGGCGCTCTCGCGCTCGCAGCCGCTCGCCTCAGGCGCCGGGCTCGATGCGTTGGTGCTGATCAGCGCCGGAGAAGACATCCAATGAGATCCCTCGCGCTGTTCCTCGTTGCCCTCGCGTTCGCCGCGCCGGCGCATGCCGGGCCCTCCGTCGAGCAGTTGGTGGAGCGCGCCTTCCGCCACCCGCGCTCCGTGGCGCACACCGGCACGGTGCGCGTCACCCTCAGCGGCCCCCCTCGCTCGACGGCATCGGTCCGCGTCTTGTGCGACGGCCGTGGCCGGGAACGGCGCGAGCACCTGGATGGCCCGGCACGCGGGCTCACCCTCCTCACCGATGGCCAGAACTCCTGGCAGCGGCCCTCGCCCAAAGCGCACTGGGCTGCCCTCCAGACGCCGCCCGCCGCCTCGTCCTGGGATCGCCTCCGCCGCAACTATCGTTTCCGCCGCCAGGGCGAGGAGCGGATCGCCGGCCGGAAAGCGGCCGTCATCGCCATCGACCCGCTCCATCGGGGGAACCCGCGCCAGGTCCTCTGGCTCGACACGGCGACGGCGCTCGTGTTGCGCGCCGATAGCTACTCCTATGCCGGCGACCTGGCGATGACCACGCGCTACATCACGTTCGTGCCCAAAGCGCCGCCCGCCCGCGCCCTCAAAGCCCCCGGCCCGGATGAGATCGCCCCGACCTCGGCCGCGGAGTGGTGGAGGGAATGCGCCTCGGAGAAGGAGCTGGTCCGGGAGGCCGGAACCTCCGTTTCGCTGCCCAGCCGGCTGCCTCCAGGCTACGCGCTCGTCGCCTACTACCTGCGTGGGTGCCGCCGGGGTGGAACGCTCCCCGTCGTTCGCTACGAGGATGGCCTGAATGCGCTCACCCTCTTCATCACGCCCGGGCCCGGCGGCCAGCGCCGCCTCGGTCTGGGATGGGGCAGGGGGCGGGGCCGGAACGCCTGCGTGCTTAGCCAGGTTGCCGGCCAGCAAGTGGCCCGCGTCGCTCACGAGGGCTATACCTACGTCCTGGTTGGCGACCACGATCCGGATGGTCTGGAGGCAACGCTGCGTTCCATCCGGTAGTGGGCGGCCAAGCGGGGAGATCATCCGGTCTCTACGCCCGGCTCGCGGCCGCCACCAGGGCTGCGTTTACCTCTTCGAGACGCCGGGAATGAACCTGGCGAGGGTGCTGGCGAGAGAGGGCACGCCCATGAAGGGTCATCTCCCGCTGAACGCGGGGAGCGCGCTGCGCGCCCCAACTCCAGGCGGTATGCCGCCGGCACTCCACCAGGGGGCATCGCCCCGCAGGGGAGGACGAGAATGGCCACGGTAGATGCCGTTGAAGTCATGGAAGAGATCGTCACGGAAGAGCCGATGCGCAACCACAACCACGACCTGATCCAGGTGCTGAGCGAGAAGCTGGATGGCGTGGTCCGGTATCCCGTCTACCATGAGGACGCGGTGGACGAGTGCGAGGTATGCATGCGCATCTGGGAAGAGATCAAGCAGGATGACATGAAGCACGTCGAGATGCTTCGCGACGAGATCATCCGACACGCCAAAGAGGGCACCTTCGACTGAGACGGTGACGATTTCAAGCCCGGCGCGCCGCGGTGCCATGCCGTCTCTGCGCGTCGGGCTTCCGTTTCAGGGCGCTCTCGCTCAGCAGGAACGTGCCTCACTCAAGAGAAATGTTACCCCGGGAGCGTGTCAGGCGCCTTGATTCCTGGGATGCGTAGCGCACGCATCCACCGCGGCCCCCTCGTGTATCGCGCGGGTGAGCACCGGTCCCGTGCCCGTCGCGCGCGTCCACCGTCGCCCTTCGGGGATCTCCCCCGGCGCTTGTTGCCTGCGCTTGCACTGTGATGGCCCTGGAGTTCTATGGAAAAGATTGTCAGTATATCCCTGGGCTCCCCCTCGCGCGACTTCACCGTTGAAGTGGATCTCCTGGGGAGACGCCTCGCGGTCCAGCGCCGCGGGGTGGATGGCTCCTATCAAGAGTATTTCCGTGCCCTCGCCGAAGCGGATGCCGACCCGGAGGTGCGCGCCATCGGCCTCGGGGGGATCAACCGTTACCTCCTGACCAATGCGAATAAGCACGAGTTCCGCATGGCGCGCAAGATGGTCGCCACCGTTCGCGCCAAGCCCGTCGTAGACGGCTGCGGCCTGAAGACCAGCTTGGAGCCCTACCTCGTCCACCGACTCCAGCAGGAGGGCGTGGTCGATTTCACGCGAAGCCGGGTGCTCATGGTCGCGGCCACCGACCGGTGGGGCATGGCGCGGGCACTCCGCGAGACTGCCCGCGAGACCATCTTCGGCGACCTGATGTTCGGGCTCGACCTCCCGATCCCGCTGCCCTGGAATCTGCTCCGCCCGCTGGCCGCGCTGCTCGTGCCCATGATCACCGGCTACGTGCCCTTCAAGTGGCTCTACCCCACCGGCGAGACTAAAGTGCGGCCGAAGTACGGCAAGTGGTACGCGTGGGCCGATGTGATCGCCGGCGACTGGAAGTTCATCCAGCGCTGCCTCCCCGTGGGATCCGAGGCGCTGCGGGGCAAGATGATCCTGACGAACACCGTGACAAGCAAGGATGTGGAGCTCCTCCGCTCGCGGGGCGCCGCGCTCCTTGTGACAACCACCCCAAACCTCTCCGGGCGGTCCTTCGGGACCAACGTGATTGAGGCCGTCGTCATCACCCTGGCCGGGAAGCGCCCGGAAGAGATGACCCCTCAGGAGTACCTGGATGTGTTGCGCGAGCTGGGCTGGGACCGGCCCCGCGTGGAGCATCTCAATGGGTGAGCTTCCCCAGATGCGCTTTTCCCACCCCCTGCCCCGGCGGCGCGCGTTTCACGTGATGGCGAAGCCCATCGGCCCCCGGTGCAACCTGCGCTGTGCCTACTGCTTCTACCTGGAGAAAGATCGCCTCTATCCGGGAAAGCACTCCTTCCGCATGTCGGACGAGACGTTGGAGAGCTTCATCCGCCAGTATATCGAGGCGCAGGAAGTGCCCGAGGTGAGCTTCGCCTGGCAGGGTGGCGAGCCCACGCTGCTCGGAGTCGAGTTCTTCCGCCGCGTCGTCGAGCTGCAGCGGAAGTATCTTCCCCCAGGAGTGCGCCTGATCAACGCGCTACAGACCAACGGCACGCTCCTCGACGCGGAGTGGTGCCGCTTCCTGCGCGAGAACAACTTCCTCGTCGGCATCAGCATCGACGGCCCGCGCGAGCTTCATGACCACTTTCGTCAGGACGCGAAGGGCGGTCCCTCGTTCGACTCCGCCCTCCGTGGATTGGGCCTGATGCGCGAGCACGGAGTGGAGTTCAACGTTCTCTGCGTGGTGAACCGCGTCAACAGCCAGCGTCCGTTGGAGTGCTACCACTTCTTCAAGGAAGAGGGCGCCCAATTCATCCAGTTCATCCCGATTGTCGAGCGCCTCGCCGAGGAGGCTCCGCGCCACGGGGCGGCACCTTCCACGCGCGAGGTCTCCGAGGCCTCGGTCCTTCCGGAAGACTATGGCCGCTTCCTCTGCGAGATCTACGACGAGTGGGTGCGCAACGACGTGGGGAAGGTCTACATCCAGACCTTTGAGGTTGCTTTCAGCGCCTGGATGGGTCGCGGCGCCGGATTGTGCGTCTTCGAGCCCACGTGCGGCACGGCGCTCGCCCTGGAGCACAACGGCGATCTCTACTCGTGCGACCACTATGTCTATCCGGAGTACTACCTCGGCAACCTGATGGAGCAACCCCTCGTCGAGCTGGTCGACAGCACCTTCCAGCGCGAGTTTGGCACCAGCAAGCGCGATGCCCTCCCCCGTGTCTGTCGCGAGTGCGAGGTCCGCTTCCTCTGCAACGGTTGCTGCCCAAAGAACCGCTTCCTCCGCACCCCCGCGGGGGAAGAGGGCCTGAACTACCTGTGCGCTGGACTGAAGCGGTTCTTCACCCACATCGGCCCCACGATGGAGTGGATGGCGCAGGCGTTTTCCCAGGGCCGGCCGCCCGCGGGGGTCATGGATGCACTGAGGAAGGGAGGCCCCGGCGTTGCCGGAGCCGCACCTGCCGTACGAAAGCCGGAGCGGCCCGAGCATCGAGACGCCGCGCGTGGCGCTGCCCCCGGCACCATCGGGCGCAACTCCCCCTGCCCCTGCGGGAGCGGGAAGAAGTACAAGCGCTGCTGCGGCGCCTGAGCAGCGCCCGGGTCGCGTTACGAAGTCAGTCCTTGCTGAAGTTAAGGGCGTTGGAGCCGTTGTTATAGAGCGTTGAGTAATTCATCGCCTTCACATGCCCGTCCGCGAAGGCCACGTTGCCGACTCCATTGTGCCGCGCGCAGAAGTTGAGCCACACCTGGGTATTCGTGGTCCACGTAGTGCTCTTGCTCCCGTCGGATGGGTCGCCATTGGCGTCGCGGTTGCCCCTGGATGGCCTGAAGAGCCACCACGCGCCCATATACGTGTTTGGCGTCTGGTCCGCCAGTAACACCGCATCCGCCGGACGCTGGATGGTGGCCAGTGAGGCGCCAAAGAACACCTCGGCGTAGCCATAGCTGCGCTCCCCGTTGTAGTTCAAGGTCGATGTGGCCCGCTGGCTGGGGCAGTCGAACACCTTCACGTTCTTCACGTAAGGCGCGATGATCTGGATGAAGCTCTGTGAGCGTTCATGGCGTTCGACGCAGAGCGTCTCATCATAATCCTGGGCGTACATCAGCATGGATGTCGCCAGCTGCTTCAGGTTGGATTGACACGTCGACTTGCGCGCGTTCTCTCGGGCGCGCGCGAAGACCGGGAAGAGAATCGCCGCGAGTATGGCGATAATCGCGATAACGACTAGGAGCTCGATCAGGGTGAAGCCCCTCTTGGCTGCGCTTCCACGAGATGCGAGTAACATTCGCCAGCTCCTTTCGAGTAAGAATAGTCCCTACTCACCGTGGCGGCGAGAGACGCCTCCACCATTCACGGTTTCGCGCCACCCGCTGCTTACGAAACTCTACCACACACGCCCGCGCCTGTCAATCGCCTATGCACGCGTGTGTTGTTGCTCAGGGAAAATGTCACAGTTAACTGCTCAGGGAAAATGTCACTCCGTACGGTGAACCGTAGAGGATGGAGTGCATCGATATCGGCCCCACGATGGAGTGGATGGCGCAGGCGTTTTCCCAGGGCCGCCCGCCCGCGGGGATCATGGACGCGCTGAGGAAGGGAGGCCCCGGCGTTGCCGGAGCCGCACCTGCCGTACGAAAGCCGGAGCGGCCCGAGCATCGAGGCGCCGCGCGTGGCGCTGCCCCCGGCACCATCGGGCGCAACACCCCCTGCCCCTGCGGGAGCGGGATGAAGTACAAGCGCTGCTGCGGCGCCTGAGCGCGGCATCCATCCAACGCTGCTCGATGCACGGGCCACGGATCCCACTGGATCATCCGCCGGGGAAAGGAGCCCTTTTCCTTCCCGCGAAGGAGGTCAGCAGCTTCAGGGATCACCGCGCGTGGCCAAGGGCCGCGCGCCTGCTGGCCGGCCCACCGCCCGCGCAACCCGTCAGTGCAGATCGCGGGCAAAGCGGACCGGAGACGCGAGAGGAGACCCGATGCGAAGAGTCGCCCTGCGCCATCCCTCGGTGATCGGAACGGTCCTCGTCCTCCTGCTGCTTCTCGCAAACGCGCCGGCACGCTCATCCCCCGCGAGAGCGCGCGAGTGGTCCGAAAGTCTTCTCCGCTCGCCGGCGGCCTGGAGCGAGCGGATGAACGGCGCCCTGGTCACCGCGTCCGATGCC
>DUUU01000577.1 GCA_012841485.1 Armatimonadota bacterium | reverse complement strand
TCGCAACACCTCTATCTTATCAGAAAAGAACGTTGCCTGTCAAGAGGAGTTTTCCGGTTCGTGTCGAAACCCCCGGGCACCTCCTCGCAACAGGCACTATCTTACCAGAACCCTCCCCCACTGTCAACTCCGATCTTCGGCGGCAGCGGTGCCCGGTCTCTGCAATGAAGTTCCTCACAGATTTCTCGCGCGCCCCGCCCCCCCCCGCGCTCTTCCTAAAATGAAACTCCTCACAGACTCTCCACAGAGCCTCTATAAGCCGATTGTTTGATCTTGTACCGCGCCGGGTATCTTCTTTATGCCCGGTTACAATGGCGTGGCCGGATGCCGGCGTATCGATGGTGAGGGGGAGTCATGGCAAAGAAGGAAAGGGTCCAGGCGCAGAGGATGCTCGAGACGGCCGTATCACGGATGCCCGACCTCGCGGCTCGCCAGCCGGCGGAGGGCGATTTGAGGCAGATCGACGGCACTCCGCATCTCTGCTGCCCTGACGGTCCTATCAGCAGCAGCTTGCCCGTGGAGTCCGGCGCTCTAGCGGAGGAGGAGCCGCACGAGTAGGCACTCTCGGCTGGTAGCTACCGCGCGCGCTGCCGCGCTCCCGGCCACAGCGGAGGGATCTCCGTTCGATGCAAGCGCGGATCCGGTCGAGTGATCCCGTCGGGCTTTGCGTGCCAGTGGTCTACCTCTGACAGTGCATCGGCGATTGTCGCCTCTCCGGTGCAAGGTTGCTGGGCAGGCCGGGGGCACCTCGCTGCCGTTGCGAGTTCACCTGACGCGGGCCAGTCATTCTAGTGGCGCGCTCCCGCAGGTATCCGCAGTGGGGGAACGCCCTCCATACCCGCTTCGGTAGCGGGAACGCGTGGTCGGGCATGCCGGCCCGGCCGCGCTCCCGCTGCTTTCGCGTGCGCACCCGATGCGAGCTCGGGCCTGAGTTCATGCGGGTGGACGTGGCCTATGCCTGTAGGCGCATCCACAGCTGGCATCTTTCGTGGCCGTGACGCGAGGGTGGCTCGACTTGTTCAGGGAAAGGCCTGATGGACCCCATGTCATCGACGGGGAGTACATCCGGGGCAGTCGAAACGCGGCGACCCCCTCGCGCGCCTTGCTGTGATGATGCGCCGGCGACGCCTGGGTGGTATGATGCACTCCGCTGGCTCATCGCTCTGGGTGCGACGCTCGCCGCGCTCGCGATCACGTTAGCGGCTCGCGGTCTAGTCGAGCCGACGGTCTTCGTCCTCTTCTTCGCGGCCGTGGCGGTGAGCGCCTGGTTTGGCGGCATCCTACCAGGCTTACTCTCGACTGCGCTCTCTGCATGGCTGATCCACCAATATGTGGAACCGCGCGATCCCGCATCCGCATGGCGCGTGAATGAACTGGTGCGCCTTGCGTTCTTCATGGGAGTTGCTATCCTGATTAGCTCCCTGAGTCATAGCCTGCGGCGGGCGCAGACGGCGCTCCGCGCCATCATCCACGCCTCGCCCATCCCGATCGTCACCCTCGATTGGACCGGGCATATCCGCGGCTGGAACCCGGCAGCCCGTCAAACCTTCGGCTGGGAGTCTCAGCAGATGCTCGGGCAGGCGTTTCCCCTGACAGACGGTGAAGATGCCTCGCTCCTCGCGGAGCGCGTTTGCACTCGCGGCGTCATCCACGGCCTAGAGACGCGCATGGCCAGCGGTGACCATCACGTGATCGACTTGAGCCTCTCGGCCGCGCCCCTGCCTGATGCCTCCGGCCGGGCCTCCGGCATCCTCATCATGGCAGAGGATATCACCGAGCGCAAACGCGTGCTGGAAGCACTCCATGCTGCTCAAGAGGAGACCCGCCGGGCACTCGGACGCGAGCGGCGCATCGCGGAGCGGTTCCAGGCCGCCCTGCTCCCGGATCAATATGCCGCGGTACCTGGCTACGCCATCGCTCACACCTACCGCCCCGCGCTCATCGAAGCGGATGTCGGCGGCGACTTCTACAACATCTTCCCAATGGACGACCGCTACCTCTGTCTGGTGATCGGGGATGTCGGCGGGAAGGGCCTCGATGCGGCGGTCGTTGGGGCGCGCATGCAGCACGGCATCTCAGCTCTCGCCCTCCATGAGAAGGGCCATCCGGACGTCATCCTCGACGGCATCCGACAGACTTTCACCGCCGTTGGCGAACCCGACCGCCTGGCCACCCTCTTCCTGGCCATCCTTGACCGAGAGACAGGCCGACTGGACTATGCCTCGGCGGGGCATGAGCCCGCCCTCGTGTGGCGCGCCCGTGAACGCCGTGTGGAGCAGCTCACGTCTCACGACTCCGCTTTGATCTCGATGACCACCGCCCCCTACCATTGCCATGAGGCGGTTCTGACCCCTGGCGATATCCTGGTGCTCTACACCGACGGTCTGGTAGACCCGCACCGCCCGGGAGACCCCGATCTGTTTGGGGTCGAGCGCGTCGCAGCCACTCTTGCCGCGCATCACGCGGAAGGTCCCCCGGCGATCCTGAATACCCTGTATGATGCCGCGGCGGCCCATAGCGCCGGCAATCTGCGCGACGACATCGCGCTGATAGCAATCCATCGATTGGAGGATCCCGCGCTGCCCGGCGAGTACGTCTTCGTCACCCCGCCGGCTTGAGCATGCGCGGGCTCACGCTTCCCCCATTCCGGCCCACGCGAGCAACGCCCTGCGCACCGCCTCCCATCCACGCTATTGCGTCAGTTGGAAGGGGAGGTGCGTCGCCGGCCCCCAGT
>DUUU01000576.1 GCA_012841485.1 Armatimonadota bacterium | reverse complement strand
TCGTCGTGCTCTGGGCGCTCAACGGCTTCTTCCAATCGATGGGATGGCCGGCCTGCGTGCGGGCGATGGCCGATTGGTTCCCGCTGGGGAAGCGTGGCCGGCTCTTCGGTTTGTTCGCCACCTCGTACCACGCGGGAAATATCTCGGCGCTGCTCCTCTCCGGCTGGATCTGCGCCACGATGCACTGGCGCAACGCCTTCCTCATCCCGAGCATCCCGCTTTTCGCAGTCGCCCTGCTCTTCTACCTGGGGTTTCGAAATCGCCCTGCCGGGGCACACTCTGGGGAGAGCCAGACGGTGGAGAAGAGATCAGCCGCTCCCCCTCCTTCCGCTTTTGGCGCTCTTTTTAGCTGGCGGCTCCTCCTGGTCGGGCTCTCGGTGAGCGCGATGAGTGTGGTGGGCTACGGCTTTCTCTTCTGGGCCCCCACCTACCTGGCAGAATCTCGCAACCTCACGGCCTTCGGTGCATCCAAGCAAAGCCTTTTCCTTCCGCTGGCGGGCGCGGTCAGCGTGGCGTTCTCCGGGTGGGTCACCGATGTGTTCTTCCACTCGCGGCGGATGCCGGCCATCGCAATTATGAGCGCGGTCGCCGCGTTGCTGGTCTTCCTCTTTCCGCGGCTCCCGCTCACGCACACCTGGCAGGTCGTCGCATACTTGAGCACAGTGGGGCTTTTCGCGTATGGACCGCACGGGCTCCTGGTCGGGGTGGTGGCCATGGATCTGGTGCCCCGGGAGATGTCCGGCAGGGCCGCGGGCATCCTGGACGCTTTCGGCTATCTCGGCGCCATGGTGACGGGCGCCGGCACCGGGTGGCTGGCCCAGCATCATGGCTGGCCGGCCGTTTTCCCTGTCTGGTCTGCGAGCCTGCTTCTTTGCGCGCTCCTATGCGCCGCCAACGCGCTCTCCTGGCGAAAGGATGATTGCGCCCACTAAGCGAGGCAGCCGCATGGACGGTTTGTGGAAGGGGGCACCGCCTCCAGGGCGAAACGGCAGATAGCCCCATGGAGAGAGCACACGCTTCCGGCAAACAGCCGCGCGCGGGGGCACGGGCGGAGGATCCCCCCGCGAAGGAGCGGGATCCGCCCGGCGCGAATGGACCCGATAAAGGAGGGATCATGCCTTCACCGTATGATTTTCACATTCACACCCACTACCTGCGGTGCGCGAACGAGACGATGCGCGTCAAAGACGTGGTGCGTCGCTGTGAGAGCCTTGGCCTGGAGGCCATCGCCATCACCGACCACCTCAACGCCCCGCAGTTCCTGCCCAAGCATGCGCTGATCAAGCGCGACTTGAGCGTGATCGACACTCCGATGCGGGTCTATTTCGGGGTGGAGGTCAACGTCCTGGATAAGACGGGCAGGGTTTCCATAGATGAGGAGCAGCTAGCGGAGGGCGGCTTTGAGGTCGTGATCGGCGGGCCGCACACATGCTACTACCAGGAGCCGGATAGAGACGGGATCATCGACCTGCAGCACCAGTTGATGCTCCAGGTTCTGGCCAACCCGCTGGTGGACGTGCTGGTACACCCGTGGTGGTTTGGAGCGTCCGAGTTTCGGCCCGGCGGGCCGATGGAGTGGCTCACCGATATGACGCAGATCCCCGACTGGCATACGCGCGAGCTGGCCGAGACGGCGCTGAAATACGGCAAGGCGATTGAGGCGAACTACTGCGCCTTCTTCACCTCGAAGCAGTATGGGGAAGCCTTCCGCGAAACCTACCCCCAGTATCTCGCCGAGATCGCGCGCCGGGGGGTGAAGATCAGCATCGCGACCGACTCGCACGACATCAGCCGTCTCGAGGGCATCCACCCGATGATGGAGACCCTGGAGAGCGTGGGCATCACCCGCGAGCAGCTGTGGACGCCGGAGATGAAGGCCGCGTAGAGGCGGTCCAGCAGGCGCCTCCTCATCGGGTGGCGCCTGCTGGACCCTGTAGAACGTCCGACTGAACGGGCGTGCAAGGAGCGCACGCCGCATCCTCGCGCCCGTTCAGTCGCGTATTCCACTCAGGCACAGAGCGTCTCCTGCCCACGCTCGGCGGTGCTGTCGCCGCTCTCCTCCTTCTCCTCAGGTTTGGCGTGGGTCAGCGCCGCGTCCACCGAGAGGGCGCCACCGCCGGAAATCACCAGCGATAGCGCCATCCCCGCGAGGGCCATCGTGGCCTCGATTCCATGCCCCCGGCCCGGCTGGTTGCCCCAGTTCACGAAGAACCCGTGTTGCCAATGGACCTTCGCCGTGGCGACCGCCATCACCGTGGCGATTCCCAGCGCCGCCGGGCGTGTCAGGAAGCCGGTAAGCACCCCCAGGCCCCCCAGGAACTCGGTCGTCGCGGCGAGCTTGGTCAGCCCCGGGGGGATGCCCATCGACTCGAAGCCCTCTATCGTGGCGTCGAGGCCGTGACCGCCAAACCACCCGAAGAGCTTCTGCGCGCCATGGGCAACGAAGACCATCGCGAGCGGGATGCGCAGCGGCAGGGTTGCCTTGTTCTCCTCCCGTGTCGCCAGCAGGGCGCGGGTCAAACCGCGCATCATCGTCCCCTCCTCGAAGCGATCCGCTTGTCGGGCTTCTTCCCCCCAAGGTGCCTAGCCGAAACTCGGTCTCGGCTACGGCTCGCGTACCAGGCGCCAACGACGGACGTTGCAGAGACCGGAGCCCCGCCCCTCGAAGATCACCACGATGTTCTTCCGCCCAGCCACTCCCGTGGCGAGAGGGAGCCGCACCGTAGTATACTGGTCATAGCCGCCGGTTTTCGGCAGGCGCGCCGTGGCCAGGGGCACTCCCCGCCCATCCACCGCCTCCATGAAGCGGATTCGCGCGTTGGTGACGTGGGGCGGAACCGCTACCTCGCACTCGATGGCCGGCTTGCCGCCAGCATCGGCGCCGAAGTCAATCGCTCCAAAGCAGACCGCGCTTGACGCGGAGATCCAGCCCACGAAGCTCCCATCGGGCGACTTTCTCGCCCGAACCAGCTTGGGCGCCTCGGACGCAGGGATCCACTCCGTGGCGGTGCGCACCGGGGCATCGGGCACGCTCCAGGGGTCCTGAGCGGCGCGCTCGGCACGCATCTTCTCGGGCGTCAGCCCCGCCTCGTCCTCGAACCGCTTCAGCGCGCGGAACAGCTCCGTAGCAGCGCTCGCATGCGCCTGGTTGCCAGCGTCGTTCCCACCGGCGACAAAGAGCCATGCGGCCATGCTGTAGCCCGGCACCGTGAGGCGCAACGGCTGGCCTGGTTGCCACTCGGCAACCTCGGGATCCTTGCCCTCTGCGAACTGCGTCACGCGCACCGGTTTCGCATCCAGCCCCCAGGCCGCGGCATTCGGCGCCACTTGAGCGGTGATCGAGTCGCACGAGGTGTTGGCGAAGACGACCGCGATGTTGTTGCCAAGCCGCCAGGCGCTGTGCAGCACCGCGGGCGTCGTGATCACGCGCGGGCCGTAGAAGCCCCAATCGGCGGTGACGGTGGGCATCTCGGACGCGAACGCCGCCGGCTTCAGCATGTCGCCCTCGTTGAAGTAGGGCAGGAAGGCGCGCCGCGTGTGCGCCAGCTTCTTGACGAACAGCTTGAACACCGGATTGGAGTTCACCAGGCTGATGGGGAACCACCCAACCTGCTCGCCATACAGCATCTGCTCGGCGGCCTTCGGGAAGAGAGCATCATACGCCGTGTCGCTATAGCTCCGACTGGTCATCTGGATGCGCCCGGCGTAGATCGACTGGTAGGCCGGCACATGGCCGATATCGAGGAAGCGCCACGGCAGATAGCCATCGAGCACGTGCATGTAGGGCTCGGCGGCATCCTCGCTGTTGAAGATCAGTTCGGGATACTTCTGCTTCAGATCGCGCCGGATGGCGGTGAGCATTGGCCAGTAGCCCTGCTCGATCCACGCCTCGCCGGATCCGGCCGCGTGCGGGTGCGTCGGATCGAAGCAGGGGCGCGGCCTGGCAGCGGCGATCTGATCCAGATAGATCCCCGCGACGCCCGCTTGCGCCAGCTGCGTGCAGACTGCGTGTACCCGCTGCTGCCACACCTCTGTCGTTGGGCACATCGGCGAGAAGGTGCGCTTGGCGTAGGTCTCGGTCACGGGCTTCCCCTGGCGATCCTTCACCGTCGCCGGCAGCGCCACGGAGGTGTATTCGAAATCCTCATCGCCTCGGTCGCGCGTCTCCCAGAGCCGGGCGTTGATATAGGGCTTGACATAAACACCCTTTGCCCGGAGCCGGGCCGTGGTTTCGGCGAAACCCTCGCGCGGCGTGTAGTGGGGGTAGTCGTCGTCAAACGCCTCCGTGTTCCAGTTGTACCAGTGCAAGCCAATCGGCAGGCCGAGCTCCTCGCGCATGGCGATCAGGGCGTCAGCCGCCGCCTGGGTGTTGGCATTGCCGAGGAACCAGACGGTCATCTCGCGGTACCAGGCGGGAATGTCTTCGCGGCTCCTGGAGGCCGGCCACCACTCCGCTGTGCGCGTGAAACGCTTATAGATCTGCGCCGCGTCGAACCAGTCTCCCTCGAACAGCTCGACAGCCGCCACGCCATTCGTGGCGAAGTCGTTGCCGCCGGCGCCCTGGCAGCCCACGTGCCACAGATAGGAGAGGTCACAGTCGTTGTCGTCCCCAAGCGCCCGCAGATCCTTGCTGCGCGCCTTGCCATCCTCGCAAGCGACGTACACGCCTCCGCGGTCATCGTAGTAGGCAAAGAACTGCATGTGCGCGGCCCCGGAGGGGTACGGTCCTTCGTACTTGAAGTAGGTTTGCACCGGGTTCTCGTGGACCACGCCCGACATGCGCGGCACCAGCAGGCGGTCGGTGCCCTCCTCCAGGCGCCGGAGGCGGATGATTGGGAAGCGGGCCTGGCGCACGGCGATCCGGGGGCTCCGGTTGTCCAGCGAGAAGTTGAGCGCGAGCCGAGGGCCCTGGAGCGCCAGCTCCGAGCGCACGGTGAACTGAATGGGGTGCTCGGCGCTGCCAGCATGCGTCCACTCCAGACGCGCGGCCTTGCGCGACGGATGCACGGTGAGTTTCATCGCCAGCGAATCGGCGGTGCTATCGATCTCATGCGGCTGCCCGCCCGCGGCGGTTTCGTAGTGAAGCGCCCAGAGCGCCCGCTGCTCGCCGAGAACCTCCCGCTCTGCTCGCAGGTCATAGAGGCTGCAAAGCACGATTCGGCCACGGCGCGGCGCGAAGAGCGCCATCGAGAGCCGCTCGTTGTCGAGGAAGGTGAACTCGCGATGTGCCGCGGCAAACTGCCGCATCGGGTCCTGACCAGAGGTCGCCACGCGGCGCACCGTCTCCAGGTAGGGCAACAGCGCCGCCTGGGATTCGACATGGATGTTGGCCTGCTCCACCGCGGCCAGAAGACGTGCGAGCGGGCGGCGCCGCGCGTCCGGCTGGGCCATCACAGCCTCTCGCGCCTTCGCCAGCAGCGCTGGGTAGCGTGCGTCGCTCGCGGCCACGTGCTTGAAGCGAACCTTCGCCAGCTTCTCCGCCCTCAGGAGCGCATTTAGCTCGGTGCTGGCCAATGCACGGTTATAGAGCGAGAGGTGCGCTATCTCGCCCTTGTGAAACCACGGCCCGCCAAATCCCTTCCCAATGTTCACCTGGTCGTCGGTCGTAGCGCTGGTACAGTGGAGGACTTCCCTCGCTGCCACCTGCTCGCCGTTCTGGTAGAGGCGGATGAAGTAGCCGACACGACCCTGAGGCGGCTCATAGATGCGCTCGACCAGCACCGCCGCGTGTATCCATGTGTTGGGCTGGCAGTCGCCTCCCGTGATGCCGGCGACCCAGTCGTTCCCGTCGTGGATGTTGAAATAGAGGGAGCGGCGGGTGCGCCCGAAGAGATACTCTCCGGGCTTCATCACGATCATATCGTGAGTCTCTGGCGCTCCTTCCACGCTGCCGGATTCCTTGAAGCGGACCGTGGCGGCGATGGCAAAGCCATCCTCCCCCAGATGCAGCGCCTCGGAACCCTCAATCTGAATGCAGCCATTCGTCCCATCCAGGGAGAGCACCGTGGCTCCTCCCGCATCCGGGAGCCGGGTGATGCGCGCGTTTCCCTCGATCCGCCCGGAGTACTGCGCTCCGGACGCGTTCGGCACACGCTCTCCATCCACCTGATCAAACCGGTAATGAATGAGGGAGCCCTCGGCTGCCGCGACGCCGGGCGTCTTGGCACAGGCCAGGAGGGCTATCGCTAGGAAACTAGCGCATACGACCCTGATGACTTCGGACATTCTCTCTCTTTCCTCTTTCCAAGCGGCACGGTTTCGTGCCGTCCTTACAGGCGCGCGATTACCCTCTGAGCGGCCTCCTCGAAGAGGCGCTGCCATTCGGGCGCCAGCAGGCACTCCGTCACTTCGTACCCGCCCTT
>DUUU01000575.1 GCA_012841485.1 Armatimonadota bacterium | reverse complement strand
TACCTGCTGAAGCTGATGCACCTCTCCCGAGAGTTGCTGGCCACCGACCTCTATGACCATCCCTGGTGGAAGAATACCGCTGCGTACGCGCTCTATCTCTCGCTGCCGCGCCAGGTCTGGACCCGCAGGAACTGCATCGTGGACATCGCCGACTGCCCGCGCGGCAACTGGTATGGCCCCGACTACATTCTGCGCGCGCTCGCGCGGGAGTACCGCGACGGGCACGCGCAATGGCTCGCCGCCGAGGTGGACGCGGCCAACATCGACTCACCCGGCGCACGCTGGCTCAACCTGATCTGGCTCGATCCCGAGGTGCCAGCGCGCCCTCCGACGCCTCTGCCGACGCTGCGCCACTTCGAGGATATGGGCATTGTGTCGGCGCGCACCGATTGGAGCGGCAACGAGTCGCTCCTCGTCTTCAAATGCGGGCCGTTCATCGGGCACCATGCGGTTGAGGCGTTTGACTACGACCCGGGCGGAGGCCACGTCCATCCCGATGCCAACCACTTCGTGCTCTTCGGCGCCGGCGAGTGGCTGATCCGCGACGATGGTTACCTCCCGAAGGCGACCGAGCACCACAACACCCTCCTGGTGGATGGCAAAGGCCAGCTTGGCGAGGGGAAGATGTGGCTCGCGGGAAGCGAGGCGCTGGCGGTCAAATCGCGCCCGCGCATCCTCCAGGCCCGCTCCACTGCCACGCTGGACCATCTCGTGGGAGACGCGACCGAGGCCTATCCCGAGGAGAGCGGCCTCCGCCGCTACGTGCGCCACCTCTTCTTCTTGAAGCCGGATGTGCTGATCGTCGCCGATGAGATCGTGACCGACCAGCCGCGCGCGTTGGAGCTCCGGTTTCACCCGGAGCGGCCGGCGGCGCGCGGGGAGGAGGGCGCTTTCCTCGCTCGCGGCGAGAAGAGCGCGCTGCGCATCGAGGTCCTGACGCCCGAGGGCGCCGAAGTGACGGCGGAGGAGCTGCCAGCCCGGAGCCAGGGCCATCGCCAGGGCGGGTTGTTGCCCACCATCCGTGTGCGCGCCGAGAGGCAGGAGTGGCGAAACGCGGTGGCGCTTTCCTGGTCGGACGCCGGTTCCACGCCGGCGCGCGTGACGATGAAGGCGGAGGGCGACCGGTGGACCTTTGCGGCCAAGGGGCAGACCATCACGCTCGACTGGCGAGAGGGAAGGGGGGACATCGCGCGCTAAGGCGGCGTGAAGCGAGCCACCCAGCTCCTACTGGGCTTCGAGGAGGAGGAGGGCAAAGCCGCCGCCCTCCACGTCGATGGAGAGGCGTTCGAGGGCGCCGCCCAGATAGGAGCCCAGGCGCGTCCACCGGTCCACTTCGCTGCTATAGAGCGTGACCTCGTAGCGCCGCACATTCTCCAGGAGCGCGCGCAGGGCGATCAGGTGCGGTTGTTTTGCCGCGCTGGTGCTGCCCAGGCAGAGGACAATCCGCCCCGAACCTGCGAACGCGGCGACGCTGATGTTGCCCCCCTCGGGGATGACGAGGTCGCTCACGTCCTCGTCGAATCGCTCCATGATGAGCGGCGTCTCGACGGGATCGGTGGTGAGGAGGTGCAGGCCATCGCCGTAGCGCGCCAGGAACCACGAGAGCGATTGCCCGCGGTAAGGAAGGTTGCGCACCCGACACCACTTCCAGTCGTGAGGTAGCGTCGGCTCGACGGCCAATCGGTCGTAGTGGGGACGCACGCCCAGGGCGCCCTCCAGCAGTGCCCAGAGGAAGCGTGGCGGTTCCCAGGGAGAGAGGCGCATCCCCCGGTTTTGCAGCGCCTCGCCATCGAACCACTCGGAGAACTAGCCGGGCACGGTGTTGTAGCGCTTGGGCTCGCGAATATACTGCCAGTAGCTGCGCCGTAACACCTCGACCATCAATCCGGGATCGGCGTGGAGGCAGGACATGGCGTACCACCAAGTGACGCCTGGCCACACGCCGCCTTGCAGCCCCACCAGGCGATCCGGGGTGTAGAGCGGATCGAAGTGCGAGAGCGTGCGCAGGCCCGCCTCGGTCATGAAGTCGGGGTGGTTCAGCCGCTCGCTGATCAGCCGCGTCGTCTCCTCGTCCGATACGCCGCCGATCAGGGGGAACACCAGGTCCGCGGTGACCTCGGAGTGCGTCCGGCCATCGACATCGATATTCAGGTAGTAGAGACCGTTGTCCGGGTTTCTCAGGTG
>DUUU01000574.1 GCA_012841485.1 Armatimonadota bacterium | reverse complement strand
AGGTCCTCTCCAACATCATTGACAACGCTGTGCAGGTGATGCCGCAGGGCGGAGAGCTGGCGATCCGCGTCTGGTCGGAAGACAGAGCAACCTACATCTCCGTGCGCGACACCGGCCCCGGCATCCCCGAGGAAGTGCGTTCGCGCATCTTCGAGCCGCTGTTTACCACCCGCACGAAGGGTACCGGGCTTGGATTGGCGGTCGCTCGCCGGATCATCGAAGCGCATCACGGCGAGATCACCGCGTCCACATCCCCGAACGGCGGGGCCACCTTTACGATCATGCTCCCGCTCCCCGAGAGCACGCAATCGGGAGAGCCCGCTTCTTCCTCCTCCAGCGTGGGCGGGTGATAGGAGTCCGCCCGAACCTACCTGGCGCCCGTCAAACCGGGGGCGCTTCAGAAGACGTCTCTCCAGAGGCGCAGTCACTCCTATCTGGCAGGCTTTATGCTCGGCTCCGGACGGTAGGGGAGGATGGACGAGGGGGAGAGAGCGTGCGAATCGCGCTGCTGGTATCAACGGAGCACCGAGAGAGCGATGCAACAGACGCGGCAGCGGCATTGCGGCCCATGCCAGACTATCTGGCGCTCGCGGATGCGCTCGTGAGGGCTGGGCACCGTGTCGCGCTCATCGACCGCGCTGAAGCGCGGCGGGCGCTGCCACCGCGCGTGCGGGCACTGGCCAGACGCGCGGGACCGGACCTGCCGCAGGCCATCGTGGCCATGCGCCGGCGCCAGGAGTATGACCGCTTCGTGTGCGACTCCGAAGGGATCGGACTCCCCCTGGCAGCACTGCTCCGAACCTGTGGAGCGCCCCACGGCGTCTTCCTGATCGCGCACCGAATGACCGCCCGGGGGAAGCAGGTCCTATGGCGCAGCCTGCGCCTTGGGAAGCAGGTTGCGGGTGCCTTCTGCTACGCCGATGCGCAGTTCGAGTGCATGCGGAGGTTGGGCTTCCCAACCAAGCGCCTGCACCGCATGCCGTTCCATGCCGACCACAGGTTCTACGCTCCACCGGTCACCCCCGCGGAGAGCGTGGTGCTCAGCGTTGGACAGGAGCAGCGCGATTACACATCGCTGATTGCCGCGGCAGGCAGCCTCCGTTGCCCCGTGAGAGTCCTGGCGCGCAGCCCTTGGTCGCGGTTTCAGGGACGTGGCGCGCCCTCGGAGCTACCGCCGAACGTCTCCTTCCTCAAGGGGGTCTCCTACACTGAACTGCGCGACCTTTATGCTCGCGCCGCGGTGGTCGCGGTGCCGGTCGAGCCGGTCGATTTCCAGGCGGGGATCACCTCGCTCCTGGAGGCAATGGCGATGGCGACGCCTGTGGTGGCCACGGCCAACCCCGGCCTGCGTGAGGTGTTTGCCGATGGGGAGGCGGGGCTCTGGGTTCCGCCGCGCGACGCGACCGCCCTGGCCGCGGCCATCGACTACCTATTGCGGCACCCCACCGAGGCAGCTGAGATGGGCAAGCGGGGACGCGCGCTCATCGAGCGCGGGATGACGCTCGATCACTGGGTAGCACGCATCGTCCGCGCGGTGTTCCAGGCTCCCTGAGCAGACCTCGATGCCTCTTCTACGGCGTGGGGTCAACAGCCGGCGACCTGCCGGATGTGAGTGAGATCTTCACGCGTCTGCTCCAGCAGCTCGTCCAGCGAGAGGTCGCGCCACGAGTGTCTCCCCAGGTACTCGCTGTGAAGCGACACGGGGCCGTCGTAGCCAATCTGGCGCAGGCAATCAAACACCTCGCTCCAGCGCACCGGGCCTTCCCGAAGGGGCACCAGGCGGTGGATCCAGCCAACCTGTCCGTCATGCTCTTCCCGGAACCAGGCGAAGCTTTTCACGGCCATGAGCCGGATGTAAGGCGCGAGGAGGTCGAGTCCCATCTTCCACCCGGCGACCCCGCCCTCGACGGTCATATGCCCGGGATCGATGTAGGCACCCAGGTGGTCGGGGTCGAAGTCGCGCAAAAGCACCCAGACGACGGCGGGATCGGCGCTGAGCAATGGGCCGGAGTGGCAATGGATGCACGCGATGACGCCATACTCACGTGCCAGACGGCCCAGGCCCTCCAGTTTTCGTTTCGCCTCCTCGATCTGTGCCGCCATCGTGCCAAAGCCCTCGTAACGCCAGTAGCCGAGCTTGAGCCGGTGGATGCCACATT
>DUUU01000573.1 GCA_012841485.1 Armatimonadota bacterium | reverse complement strand
TGGAGCGGGTGAAGCGTCCCAAAGGAGAGGAGATCCTCATAGGTGGCATTGACCTCCACCGCCCAGGCGTTGATCGTGCGCACCTGGGAGGGCTTGGTGGCAATCGGCATAATCACGGAGAGATCCACGCCGGCCCGGAGCATCGAGGTACGCAGGCCTTCGCAGGTGCCATCGGTGCGCGCTGGGATCCGCGCCACTTCGGAGAGCTTTTTCACGGCACGCGGGGCAAGGTCGTTGGGAAACGCGTGAGTATGAATATCGACAACCATGAGCGATCCGCAAATCTCTGGTATTCAAAGTGAAACGGCAAGAGCCGCTGAACGGGCATCAGCGCGCACGCCGCACTTCATGCCCATACTATGGATGCATCCGCCGTGTGAAGGGTTCCCTTTCGAGGCCACCCCATCCTTTCTGGAGCCTGCCCGAGCCGGGCGCACGTCCGCGGAACGGCGGCGTGACGAGCGGGCCGCGGCTGTGGTATACTGAGGCATCGGGCTTCTGGACGTTTGCAGAAAGAGCGAGGTGAACGATGGAAGTCGGGATCTACGGGCTGGGCCGCATGGGCGCGAACATGGCCAGGCGTCTGGTCAACGGGGGCCACCGCGTCGTGGTGTTCAACCGGAGTCGCGGGCCGGTGGAGGCCGCCGCCGCCTTTGGGGCGGTGCCCTCGGACTCACTAGCCGATTTCGCCGGCAAGCTCTCGGCGCCGCGCATCGTCTGGCTGATGCTTCCCGCGGGCGACACCACCGAGAGCGCCATCCAGAATCTCCTTCCCCACCTCGAGCCGGGCGATGTGGTGATAGACGGCGCGAATAGCAACTACAAGGATACCATGCGCCGCGCGGCGCTCCTCAAAGAGAAGGGCTTCCACTACGTCGACGTGGGCACCAGCGGTGGGATTTGGGGGCTCACGGAAGGCTACAGCCTGATGATCGGGGGCGATTCCGAGGTGGTCGCGCGGCTGCGCCCACTCTTCGAGACGCTTGCTCCCGGCTCGGATCGCGGCTGGGGGCATGTGGGGCCCAGTGGCGCCGGCCACTTCGTGAAGATGGTTCACAACGGCATCGAGTACGGGATGATGCAGGCCTTTGCCGAGGGCTTCAACCTGATGGAACATAAGGAGGAGTTTGACCTGGACCTCCACCAGATCGCGGAGATCTGGCGTTTTGGGAGCGTCGTGCGCTCGTGGCTGCTCGATCTCATCGCCGACGCGCTGGAAGAGAACCCCGAACTAGAGGACATCGCCCCCTTCGTGCCCGACTCCGGAGAGGGCCGGTGGACAGTGATCGAAGGCGTCGAGCAGGGCGTGCCGCTGCCCGTCATCTCCCTGGCGCTCGCGGAGCGCTTCCGGTCGCAGGAGGAGGCCTCTTTCGCGGACAAGCTGCTTGCGGCGATGCGCAAGGGGTTTGGGGGTCATGCGGTGAAGTCCGCGTCGTGAGGAGGGCGATCCATGGAGCGAAGGAAGGCCGATGACAGGCCGGTGACGATCATCATCTTCGGCGCTTCGGGTGACCTGACCGAGCGGAAGCTGGTTCCGGCGCTCTTCCACCTCTTCCAGGAGGAGCGGCTGCCGGCCAACACGCGCATCATCGGTTTCTCGCGCCGGCCCTATACCGACCAGCACTTCCGCGACCTCCTGCGCGAGTCGGCGATGCATACCATCGGCGACAGCTTCGACGGCGCTGCCTGGGAGCGGTTTGCCCCTCGCATCCACTACGTTCCGGGCGATGCCCAGGTGCATGAGGATTACGCCCGCCTCCGAGCCTTCGTGCGCCAGGGCGAGAATGGCCCGGCAAACCGTCTCTACTACCTGGCGACGCCGCCTTCTCTCTATGCCCCCACGGTCGAGCGCCTGGGCGCCGTGGGCATGGCGCGCGAGGAGGACGGATGGCGCCGGATCATCGTGGAGAAGCCGTTCGGGCATGATCTCCCCTCGGCGCAGCAGCTGAACCGCGACCTGCACGCCGTCTTTGATGAGCACCAGATCTACCGCATCGATCACTACCTGGGCAAGGAGACGGCGCAGAACATCCTCTTCTTCCGATTTGCCAACCTGATCTTCGAGCCGGTGTGGGACCGGCGCTATGTGAGCAGCGTGCAGATCACCGTGGCAGAGAGCGTGGGCGTGGGCCATCGGGCACGCTACTACGATCACGCGGGCGTGCTCCGCGATATGTTCCAGAATCACCTCCTCCAGCTCCTCGCGCTCGTCGCCATGGAGCCGCCCGCCTCTTTCAACGCCGACGCCGTGCGCAATGAGAAGGCAAAGGTGCTCGGCGCCATCCGGCCGGTGTTGCCTTCGGACACTGTGCGCGCCCAGTACCGTGGCTACTGCGAGACAGCGGACGTGGCCCCCAGGTCGCAGACCGCCACTTTCGCCGCCATCAAGCTGTATGTGGATACCTGGCGCTGGCAGGGCGTGCCGTTCTTCCTGCGCTCCGGGAAGGCGCTTGCCGAGAAGAGCAGCGAGGTGAGCCTGGAGTTTCAATGCCCGCCGCGCCTGCTGCTCGACGATGCGTCTACCTGTAGCTTGCGGTCCAACGTCCTCACGCTCTGCATCCAGCCGGATGAGGGGATTCACCTCAAGTTCGAGATGAAGGCGCCTGGTTCGTCCAGCGAGTTGCGCTCGGTAGATATGGACTTCCACTACCGCTCGATCCTGCGCGGCCGGCGCCTTCCCGATGCCTACGAGCGCCTGCTGCTCGACGCGCTGAATGGCGACGCGTCTCTCTTCACGCGCGCGGATGAGATCGAGCTGGCATGGCGCCTCATCGATCCGATCCAACAGGCGTGGGAGGGGCCCGATGCTCCGCCGCTGGAGATCTACGAGGATGGGAGCTGGGGGCCGGAGGGGGCCAACGCCCTGATCCGGCGCAGCGGGCGCGTCTGGCGCCGCGGCTGCTGCGACCACCTCGAATGAAACCGCGCCATCTGCTGGCCTTTGAACGGCTCATCGGCAGGAGGAGGCATGGAACCGCGAGATGTTCGCCTGTATCCCGATGCGGCGGCCGTCGCGGAGGCGGCTGCTGAACACCTGATCGCGCTGGCAAGCGACGCCCTGGCACAGTGCGAGCGGTTTTGCCTGGTGCTCTCCGGCGGCGCAACGCCACGGGCACTGTATGCCCGGCTGGCCCGGCCAGAAGTGGCTGGCCGCGTGGATTGGTCGCGGGTTCACCTTTTCTGGGGTGATGAGCGGTGTGTGCCCACGGACCACCCTGAGAGCAACTACCGCATGGTGTGGGATGTTTGGCTGCGCCACGCGGCGATTCCGGCGGAGAACATCCATCGCATCCGGGGCGAGATGCCGCCCCCGGAGGCCGCGGCCGAGTACGAGCGCGAGCTGCGTGCGTTCTTCGCCCCGGAACCGCTCCCCCGGTTCGACCTGGTCCTCCTGGGCATGGGCGAGGATGGACACACGGCCTCGCTCTTCCCCGCAAGCCCCGCGCTGCACGAGCGCCACCAGTGGGCCATGGCCGTCGAGACCAGGAAGCCAAGCCCCTGGCGGGTGACGCTCACGCCCCCGGCAATCAACGCCGCGGCTCACGTGGTGTTTCTGGTGACCGGCGCCGCGAAGGCGGAGCGCCTGCGGGAGGTGCTCCACGGCCCGCGCGAGCCCGGGCGGCTGCCGGCGCAGATCATCGAGCCGGCGTCCTGCAGCCTCACCTGGATGGTCGACGCGGCCGCGGCCTCGCTCCTCTACTTCACCAGCGACACGCTGCCGTAAATCAGGCGCCGGCCAGACCGGCGCGCGGCTACTCTCTCATCACCACCGCTTTTGCATCCTCCGGCTTTGTCTCCGGGCTGCCCACCAGCCGGAAGTTGTCCAGGTGGTAGCTCGTGCCCCAGGTGTTTCCGCCGAAGCCGGAGCGCAGGTACTCCACCTCGGGGCTGCGGATCGCCAGGTCCTCGACGAGGATCGTGGTGGCCGTGGGATAGAAGCGGCGGAGCGCGGCGAGGAGATCGATACGCGCCGAGTGCCACTTCCCATCGGCGACGAAGCCCTCGACGGCGCCAAGCGACGGCAGCGATGGCTCTGCGTTTTGCGCTGCCGACAGGCCGAGCACCATCACCTGCCGCCCCACCCGGAGGTAGAGGTTGACGCGCGCCCGCGGGTCCATCCGATAGTCGAACTCCAGTATCGGAAACTTCACGGCATCGAACTGCCTCACGCCGCATAGGGCGCCCAGGCTGCCGCCGGAGATCGGATTGGTCACCCGCAGGCTCTGCTTCCCTCCCGCCCGGGAATCTCGGTCCAGGGAGAGGATGGGGCCGTTCACGCCCCCTTCGGCGACCCAGCCGCCGAGGTCGCGCTCGAAGTGGCAGGCGAGCACAGGCGGCGAGGTCGCGGTCACGCTCCAGGAGGGATCGGCCGCTGGCGCAGGCGATACGGGCAGGGCGGCTAGCGGGTTCCGCCGGCCCGGCTTCTCATACCAGATCCGGGCACGCGCCACCATCAAACCGTTGCGCGAGGTCCAAAGCGCCACCTGACCGCCGGGGAGTGGATCCGGATCCGCATAGTCGAACGCCGGCTTTCCATCCACCAAGCAGCGGAGGCGTGCCCCCTCCTTCTCGACACGCAAATGGAACCAGTGCCGCTGGAACGCCAGGTTGGAGCGCGTCGGGTTGATCATGCGCACCTGCCTGTTCTCGGCGACCACCTGCTCCCGACGGAGGAGCCGGGTCACGCTGTTATTGAGCGCCGCGAACTGATAGGTGTAGCCGCTGGAGAGATCCTTTCCATCCCCGCAGAGGGTGAGGTGGAGGTCACTGGGATGGGAGTAGCCCACCTTCGGATCCTGGGGCGCATCCATCAGGAGCGCTACCCAGGCTTCGGCGACCAGGTTGCCCTCAAAAGAGCGCTTTGTCCAGAGCGTCGGCGTCTCGCCCCACAGCGAGCCGAAGAACGACCAGCGTTCGTCACATGGCCAGCGCTGCACGACATCCCACTCGCCTCGGGGGGCCCACCACTCGGTGGGCGGCCCGCTGAAGGTGCAATCGAGCACGTGCGGGGTTGAGAGATAGACGGACGCGAAGTTGACCTCCCGACTGCACTGAAGGCCGATTCGTCCGCCCGCCAAAGGCTGCGGGTCCTGATACTGCGCCATAGCGGCATCGCCCAGAGCCGCCGCGATCAGGTGCCCCGAGCGCCACACGCGCAACTGGCTGCCCGGCTCCCACCGGCCGGACTGCGCGGCCACGCTCTGCCCCTGGCGCTTCAGCTCCAGGCGCGCCTCGCCCTGGGCGGATACGCTCAGGAGGGCCTGATAGCCCGTCTCGGCCCTGGAACCATCCGCGTTCAGGGCGAGCGTCAGATCGAGGGGTGCGTTCCCGCCCGGCAGATCCCAGGTGACCGAGACATCTCCCGGGAAGAAGCCGGTATGCCAGAAGAGTCCCGATCCGCCGATATCACGGCTCCAAGAGGCGGCGGCGCTGGCCCACCCTGCCATCGTCTGCTCCCGCGCGAACTGCGCGTCGATGCGGGGCGCATCCCCCTCGGGCACGGGGAACCACACGACCGGCTTCTCGAAGCGCGCCCCCGCTGGGCCGCGCGCATAGAAGCCGGCCCTTCCCTCTCGGAAGGTCGCATCGACGCCTGCCACCACCGGCTGGTTATCGATGAACCCGGTCGCCTGGCCGTCGCACAGCTCCAGCTTCAGGCGGCTCCGGCGCGGCGCCGCCACGGCAGTCGTCGACTCGGCCACCACCGCCGGCTTGCCACCCCGCACGCGAAGCAGCGCCGCCTGACCCTTGCCGCTGGCGGGCACCCGGAAGAGAGCATACTCTCCCGGGCCGCGGTAGGCGAAGACCAGCCCCACCGCTTGCGCCTTCCCGGGGATCACATCCGCGCCGAAGGCGTAGCCGTCCCAATCGGGCCGGCCCGTGATCGAGATACCCTCGCCCGCACCAGAGACGCGCGCGCGCCCGCGCGTGTCTGCCTTCCACGCCATCCGGGAGTTTTGCCACTTGCCCGGTTCATGGGCGTCGAACGGATCCGAGAAGGCGTCGGTGGCAACCACGCGCACGTCGTCAAACACGACGCGGTCGGTGTCTCGGGCGTAGAGGCCGACCCGGCCGTGGCCGAAGGCGGCGTCGCGAACGCGACACACCTCCTCGCCGTCGATCGAAGCGGTAAAGACGCCCTCGCAAGCGATGAAGCGCAGCCGGTACCACTGCCGCGGCTGGAAGCCCCCCGGCCGAGAGGCCAGGAGCTTCGGCTTTCCGCCCTCCACGCGAAGGATCTCGCGGGCGCCGGAATCTGGCCGGCCCTCGGTGGCCGCCGTCCAGCGGAAGAGGATGAAGTTGTCGGCATCTTTCAGGTAGGCCGCGATGCCCACGGCGCCACGGCCCTCCGGCTTCACGGAGACATCCACCGCGTAGTTATCCCAGAACCAGTAGCCGGCCACCGACATGGCGATAGGCCGCGCGCTCGCGGTCCAGGAGAAGGCGTTGCTGCTGTAGCGGCCCACATCCTTCCCGTGCCTGGCAATCGCCACCTCGGCCACCTGCCCCGTGCCCGCGAGAAGCTCCCACTGCCCGGCCTCGCCTGGGCCGCGCGTGAAGTCGTCGGCGAACTGGACCGGCTCTGTCGCTTGCAGGCGCAGGTCTACGGCGACTCCCGAATCCGCCTGCCAACCCGTGCGCCCTCCGGTGAGGGAGTCATCATAGCACTGGGCCACCACGCGGTCGTTACAGATCAGCGTGATCCGCCAGCGGCGGCGCTTCACGGCGAACTCCACGGAGTCTTGCCTGCCCGCCGGGAGGGCCACCGAGGCCAGGCGCTGCGCGGCGTTGCCATTCCGGCGCACGACGACCGCCTGGTTGCGAGAGAACTGCACCGCGAGGGTATGTGCTGCGTCGGTATAGTTGAAGAAGAGCGTGGCGCTCCGTTTGCCATGCAGGCCGCGCACCTGCCCCAGGAGGCTGAACTCCTCGGGGCACTCCTCTTCCAGGAAACTCGGCTTTGCCGGAGCGGCTTGCGCGCGCGCCGGCAAGAGTGCCATCAGGTGCGCGAGCCCCAGCAAGACGAACAAGGGTATCCAATAGGGACCCATGGAATCCCGCCCGCCGGCACAGCTCCGGTGTTGCCGGGCGCACAAGAAGGCCGCTCGCGCCAGACGGTGACTCGCATAGGATAGAGAATTCACGATAGCATCCCCAATGCCGGACGCCGGCGCCGGTCGCGCTCGCGTGTCCGGCCACCATGCCTCCTGCGCGCAATCGCTTGCGCACGCTCACTTTAGCCACAAATCCGATAGGACAAACGTTGCCACGGCAGTCGCCTGGAACAGCACGCGCTATGATCTTACCCCTTCCCGAAATGGAACTCCTGCCATGACGTAGGTCGCAAGCGGCTGGATAGGGCGCGGCGAACCGGCCACGACCGCCTCAAAATGTGCTATACTAAAGGCATGAAGAGTATTCCCGAACGCATCGAAGCGATTGTCAGGCGAGCCCTGATCCATCTTCTCGGCCCCGACGGCGCCGAGGTAGACCCGCTTGTCCGCCAGACCCAGGATCCGCAGTTCGGCGATTACCAATCGAACGTGGCGATGGGCCTGGCGAAGCGCCTTGGCAAGAAGCCCCGCGAGATCGCCGCCGAGCTGGTCGCGGCGATGGAGGTCGGTGAGCTCAGCGAGCCGCCCTCAATTGCCGGACCCGGTTTCATCAACTTCCGCATCCGGCCCTCTTTCCTGGCCGCGGAGCTGGAGGCGATTCAGGCCGACGCGCGCCTGGGGATGCCACCGGTGGCGAATCCACAGCGGATCGTCGTCGATTTCTCCAGCCCGAACCTGGCGAAGGAGATGCACGTCGGGCACCTGCGCTCCACGATCATCGGCGACGCGATCGCGCGCCTCCTGGAGTTCGAGGGCCACGACGTCCTGCGACTCAACCACGTCGGCGACTGGGGCACCCAGTTTGGCATGCTGATCCAGCACGTGCGCGAGACTCAGCCGGACGTTTTGGAGCACCCCGAGCGTTTCCACATCGATGACCTGGAGAGCTTCTATCGCGAGGCCAAGGCGCGGTTTGATACCGATTCGGAGTTTGCCGACGCGGCCCGCCGCGCCGTCGTGGACCTTCAGTCGGGGGATCCCGTCGCCCGCCGGCTGTGGGAGGTCTTCTGCACCGAGTCGCTGCGCCATGCCCACGAGATTTATGAGCGCCTTGGCATCCGGCTGGTGGATCGCGGCGAGAGCTTCTACAACCCGATGCTGCCCCAAGTGGTGGCCGAGTTCCAGGAGCGCGGCCTGGCAGTGGAGGCCGAAGGCGCCGTGTGCGTCTTCCTCCCGGGGTTCACCAATCGAGAAGGCGGCCCGCTGCCGCTCATCATCCGGAAGTCGGACGGGGGATACAACTACGAGACCACTGACCTCGCGGCGCTGCGCCACCGCGTCGAGGAAGAGAAGGCCCAGCGGGTGATCTACGTCACCGATATCCGCCAGCGACAGCACTTCGAGATGTTCTTCGCGGCGGCGCGCGCCATCGGTTGGGTGCCCGACGAGGTGCAGCTCGATCACGTCGGCTTCGGAATGGTTCTCGGCCCCGACCGGCGCCCCTTCAAGACGCGCGAGGGGGGCACGGTGAAGCTGAAGGACCTCCTGGACGAGGCCGTCTCACGCGCCGCGGCCGTGATTGATGCCGAGGATGAGCGCCGGAGCGAGATGAGCGCCGAGGCAAAGGCAGAGATCGCGCGAGTCGTGGGCCTGGGCGCGGTGAAGTATGCTGACCTGAGCCACAACCTGACCAGCGATTACGTCTTCGATTGGGACACGATGCTGGCGATGGATGGCAACACGGCGCCCTATATGCTGTATGCCTATGCCCGAGTGCGCAGCATTGGCCGGCGCGCCGGCGTAGAGTTCGAGGCGCTCCCGGCGGATCTGCCCCTGGTGCTAGAGCACGAATCCGAGATCGCCCTTGCTAAGGAGCTCCTCCGCTTCTCGCACGTGCTGCAGCAGGTTTCCGCCGATTTGCGCCCGCATCTCCTGACGGACTACCTGTATGGCCTGAGCCGGGCGTTCAGCACCTTCTACGACCGAGAGCACGGCGTGCGCATCATCGACGCGGAGCCGGAGAGCGTTCGCCTCAGCCGCCTGCGCCTCTGCGACCTGACGGCGCGCGTCCTCCATCTGGGCCTCCATCTCCTCGGCATCGAGGTGCTGGAGCAGATGTAGCGGCGGCCCATCAGGGAAAACACGCTGCCCTTTCCCTGGCAGGCGGTTCCACCACCCTCTTGAGAAAGAAGCCGGCC
>DUUU01000572.1 GCA_012841485.1 Armatimonadota bacterium | reverse complement strand
TACACTCTCTCCGTCCGGGATGGCTCGCCCTCCTGGCGCCAGTGCGTGAGAGCGACCGACCTGGTGCCAGACGGCGAGACGCGCACGCTGGCCATCGACCTGTTCAGCTACATGCCGCCGGAGCCGATCCACTGGTTCGCGCTCCGGATTGGCCCCGCGACTGAGGGCCGGGGCCGGCTGCTGGCCCGGATCACCTTTTCCGACACGCTGCCAGCAGGAGTGACAGCGCGCGCCGCCCCACCGGTCGAGCCGCGCACCCAGCGAATCGAAGTGGAGGGCGTCTCCTGGAATCCCTCCCCCAATTTCACCCCGCGTCCCCCCGCGCAGCATGAGATGAACCCCACGCCCGCGGGCATTCGCTTCCGCATGTCGGGGCAGAATCGCTCGATGCGCTGGTCGGCGGCCGCTCCAGAGGGCCTCGACCTCGGGGCGATGCCGTATGTCTCCATTCGCTACCGCGCGCGCGGGCGCTTCGGGCCGTATGGCTACGCGCTCCACGTGAGCGCCGTCGGCCCGAAGGGCGAGAAGCTCGGCGGATCCGTCATGGAGCCCGGCGACGTGGAAGACGAAGGCGCCTGGTACGTCTTTCGAAGGCAGCTCCCGTTTGGCGGCACGGCGCAATCGCTCATCATCGGGATCGATTCGCTCTCGCCCGACGCCGAGATCGAGGTGGATTACATCGAGTTTTCGGCAACGCCCCCGGCGGATCCGATCGATCGAGTGCTCGACTACGAGCGGCTCCCTGGGCCCTGGCCACGCGGCAAAGAGGGCCTCACGACGGTCGCGCTGCCACGCGCCGCTGCGCCACCCAATCTCTACATGATCCCGCGCATGGGGATCGGCTCGTGGTTCGATACGACCCATATCAGCGTGGGAGGAATCCCGTTCGAGGTGCCGGACAAGCCTTCCGCGATGCCGGCCACGGGCACGGCTGGCGAGGACACCGTGGCCCTCGATCTGCCCCGCGGGACCACCGAAGCCCTGATCCTCCTGGCGGCCGCCTTCCCGCGCGGCGAGCCGTTCGGAACCACGTGGGCCCGGCCCACGCCTCTTCGCCTGCTGTCGGAGCCGGAGCGCGTGGTGGTCGAGTTCATCTATGCCGATGGCACCTCGGACCGCCTGCTGCCGATACACGCCGCGAAAAGGACCTACGGCATCGGGCGTGGGATCGCGGTCTATGCCGCCCGGCCCTCGCCGGGCAAGACGCCGGTCCGGCTGGCGCTGCACGACCGGATGCGAAACGCCTGCTTCGGGATCCTGGGGGTCACGGCGAATACCGGCCGGCCGCGCGTGCCGGAGCCAGAGAGCGCGCAGGTGTGGTATCCGCCCGTGAAGAAGCCACCGCTCGCGGACGCGACCTTCTCCTTCCGCACGCAAGCCGGGCTCACGTGGCGCGCCATCGAATCCCCCATGCTGGGCGGGCGCGTTCCTCTCGCGGAGAGTCCCGTCTTCCTGATGAAGCTCGGGGAGAAGGAGATCCCCTCTTCGCGTTGGCGTGTCGAAAGCGTGCAGGAGAAGGGCGCGGAGACGCGCATCACGAGCGCCTATGAGGAGGCAGGGGTTGCCTTGCGCGCCGTCCTGGTGGCGCAGCGCGAGGAGCGCAACAGCGTCCGCCTCTCCCTGGAGTTGGTGAACCAGGGCACCAGTCCGGTCTCCGGGGCGCTCTTCTTCCCCTACGTCTCCGGGGTGAAGATCGGATCGGTGGAAGAGACGTGGTATTTCGCGGCTCGCCGGGGGGGCGTCATCCATCATGTGCCGTGCGCCTGGCGCGATGAGATCGGGGAGAAGCACCCGCTTCAGGTGGATGGCTTCTTCAACCCCGGGATCGGCGCGGGCATCTGCTTCCTGCCGCGCGATACGCAGGAGCGGTTCCGGTGGCACCGCGTGGAGAAGGATGCTTCCGGCGGCACTTACGCGCTCGAGTTCCTGCCGCAAACCGTTTCACCCCAGGGCACGTGGACCTCGGTGCCGGTGGTCGTCGCCGTCGTTCCCGGCGATTGGAAGGACCAGCTCAACACCTACCTGGCCTGGGTGAGAAGCTGGCACAAGCCGCTTGTCCCGCGCCAGCAGTGGTTCCGCGAGGTGTTCGCGTTTGCCCCGGGCGATCCTACGTCCAACATGAGCCTTCCCCTAGGCCAGCGAACCGACTTCGTGACCAAGGCACGCCGGTTGAAGGAGGCGATTGGCGCCTGCGACTACGTGCATCTCTTTGGCTGGGCCAAGACGGAGCAGTTCGGCCACTGGGGCGACTATGACCACTACGACGCCGTCGGCGGGCGCGAGCATTTCACCCGAGAGGTACGCCGCATCCAGGAGACAGGAACCCCGCTCGGGCTCTACCTCGATGGCTACCTGGTTTCGACGCGGTCTCTGAAGCCCTCGAAGGAGCAGCGGGAGCAATGGGCCGTTCGCCGGGCAGACGGCAAGATGCTCTACCACGAGTCCTACGTTGCCCACTCGATGTGCCCCTACGTGCCGGAATGGCGCGACTACCTCACGAAGGTCTACCAGCGCGTGGCCGCCGAAGTGAAGCCGAACGGCATGTATCTGGACGAGTTCGGGAAGTCGATGGTGGGGCGGACCTGCTATTCTACCGAGCACGGCCACCCCGCGCCGATGGGGATGGCGCCCGGAGAGGGGATCCTGGCCCGGCAGATCCGCGAGGCGATCCCGCCTGAGATCGCGACCTACTCCGAGTTCGTCCCCTCCGACGTCATGACCCAGTATCTGGATGGCGGCTTCGGGCACGTCGCACTCGATGGCCATCGGGATGGCGGGGATCTCGTCGCTCCCCACTATGTGAACCTGCACCGTTTCGCGTTCCCCGACTTCAAGACGTTCGAGCTCATCTACTATGTGCCGCAGGCCAATGGCAACTGGTTCCTGCTCAAATACCCCTTCTTCAACGGTGACGGCTACTATCTCACGGGCTCCTGCCTCAGCAGCGACGAGCACGCGCAAGGGTTCTACCGCTCCGTGTTCCGGGTACAGCACGAGCACGCCGATGCCTTCACCGCGAGCGACGTGGAGCCGCTTGTTGCCACTCGCCAGCCGGGCCTTTTCGCCAACCGTTTCTCCACTTCAAAGAAGACGGTGTGGACCCTCCTCAACACCAACCACCGCACGCTGCGCGGGCACCTGATGACGGTCCGCCACCGGCCGGGAGCGCGCTATTACGACGCGTGGAACCAGCGGCCGATTACCGCGAAGCTGCGCGGCGATGTGGCCGAGCTGGTGTTCGATATCGGCCCGCGCGAAGTGGGATGCATCGTGCAGCAGTAACACAGGGCATGCGAATCGGGCCGAGGGGGAGAGACTCCCTC
>DUUU01000571.1 GCA_012841485.1 Armatimonadota bacterium | reverse complement strand
TACGAGAGTGGCTGCGCGAAGCAACGCGCCGCCAGAGGATGGGATCACCGGGAAGGGACCCGCGCCCGTGCCTGAAGGCGAGCCCTTGGAGACCCTGCAAGCGAGAACCGCGTACCGCTCGGCGCTGCAAGTGGCGCTGGGTTACGTGGTTGTGGCGACTGTCTGGATCTTCGTCAGCGACCTGGTGCTCCTCACCATCCCATCCGATTCCTCGTGGCGGTTCCGCGTGTCGCTGCTGAAGGGATGGAGCTTCGTCCTCGTCACCGGTGGCCTGCTCTACGTCCTGCTCCGGCACCATGCCGGCCGCATCCTGGAGGCGGAACGCACCTATCGGACAGCCGTCGAGCGCGCGGAGCAGCAGAAGCGTCTCTTCTTCCAAAACACGATCACGGCGGTCACCGAAGGCAAGATGCTCGTGCGCAGTCCCGGCGCCCTTGCGGCCATGCCGGCGCCCCCCCAGATGGAGGCGGAGGTCAATTCAGCGGCGCAGGCATCGCAAGTGCGCGAGAGGATACGAGATGTCGCCCTCGCCGCCGGGATCCATGGGGAGCGCGCCGCCGACCTGGTCGTCGCCGCAGGCGAGGCGCTCACCAACGCGATTAAGCACGCAAATGGCGGGAAAGTCTCTGTTCACGTGGGGGCAGATTGCATCTGGGTGCGCGTGGCGGATCAGGGCCCGGGAATCGCGGATCTGATGTTGCCGCGCGTCGTGCTCGAGCGCGGCTACTCCACAAAGCCATCGCTTGGCATGGGCTATACCCTGATGCTCGCCCTATCCGACCGGCTCTACCTGACGACCGGCCCCACCGGCACCACCGTCGTCCTCGAGATGTGCCGGCGAGAGGGCAAAGCCGCTTCCATCGCCGCCATTCCGGATCACACACCCGCCGCCGAGCCGCTATAGTGCCACAGGGTGGGGGCACGGGGGTGGGTGCTGAAGGCGCGCCTCCGCTGGAGAACCGCCCTCGAAGCACGCGGCCGGCCATCACAAGAAAGCCCCTCTTGCCAGAGGCACCCGAATCAGGGCAGAGACAAAAGCGCCGGGGAGCACAAGCGTACCCTCCCGGCGCCTCGGATCCACGAAGCCCCCCGCCATGGGGGTCACTCGGCTTCAAGCGCGCCCACGAGATCGCCGACCTTGATCTCGGCCAGCTTCTCCTTCAGCACCTTCCACTCTCGCTTATTGCTGCGCTTCGCCTTGACGTAGTCACCCACCTGAAGGGTGCTCGCCTTCTCGCGCACGTCGGTGCAGAGCGCCTTGGCCAGCTCGGTAATCTGCACGTCGATCACCTCGCCGGTGGCGGGGTTCTTTACCTCGTTGCCCTTGCGGTAGACGCGGAACATCGCGCCTTCGACAACGCCGTGCTGGGAGCCTACGGTGATGACCAGCGTGCCCTCTTCGGCGTTGATCGCGGCCACGACCGCCTCCACCTTCGGCATCATCGCCCGGGCCATCCGCTCCGCGGTCTTCGACAGGGTCTCATTCACCAGCTTGAGCCGGGCCTCGGGCCCGTCCACCACGTGGGTGACATCCTTGATCTCCTTGAAGGTGCGCGAGAGCACGACCTTGCCGGTCTCTACCTCCACCATCTTGTAGTTGACGTGGGTGCGGCAGTGCGTGCCCTTAACCCGGACCCTGCCTCCCAGGATTCCCCCGCCGATGACACTGCTGACGGCGCTCGCGAGCCCCTTGCCGATCTCGATGCTCTGGACATCGCCGTAGACCAGGTATTTGACCGCGAGGAGTTTGCCGATCTCGGCGGCTTTGTCCGAATCCACAAGGCCGCTCGCCCCCAGACGGATCTCGTTCGTCACCGTCTCGATGCGCGCGCGCTCCGCTACCTCGAAGTAGGGGTTGCGCTGGAGGAGCACCGTCAACGTGTTGGCGCAAATCCGCCCGATGTTGTCGTCGCGCAAATCCCACGGCACCGCACCCGTGGTGAAATCCATCACGGCTACGGCCACCCGTTCCGAGCTCTCTTCCTGGGCGCGGGCGGGAGCCGCCGCGAGCACCGCGGCGGCCACCATCACCGATAATGC